>CAZCVU010000418.1:0-2943 GCA_964501745.1 uncultured Flavobacteriales bacterium
AGGCGCCTTTGACGCATAAAGTTCCTCAATCTCGCGGAGCGGTTTTGACAGGAATTCCAATAATCGTACGTGGAAGTCTGTGGTTCCCGCATCGAATAGGAAATCACCGTCGGCAAACGCATCCTTTGCTTCAGGCGTCAAGGGCGCTTGATCGGGGACGTCGATGTGTACGACCGGTTTCCCGGACATGATGCACCAACTTGGTGTGCTGAAACTTCTTGCCGTGACAAGAATCCGTGCAGCACCAAACAGATAGCGCATATCGATGCGCTCGCGGACCATGTCGACATTTTCCAAACGATCCACCTCAACTTCCTCTGGAAGCGGATCCAAGAATCGTTTCCCTGGATAAGGCTTATAGGCGACTCGATGAGGCAGGTGGGATAGCACGCGATTCACAACACCGAATTCGAACGCACTTTTGTCGCCGTCCGCAACGCCACCAAACAGGACGCCGCGATGACCTAGATAAAGCGCCGTTGAGATGTACCAAATAGGCGGCGTACTCGAATCGAATCTGTAGTTCTCACCGGCTGTGTAGTCACGCGGAACGCCGACAGCGACTCCCTTTGCCTGCGCATATTTCGTCCGAGTTGCAGCCGCAACGCCACGCTCGTTGTACAATACCGCTAAATCTGAGCATGCCGTCTCGTAAGTCGCCCCATAGTTATGGTGAGTGGCATGGTATTCCATTGTCACACCATGTTGGAACACGACGAGTGGAACACCTTTGGTACTTAGTACCTGATGGAGCGCAGCAATAGACGGACCCCCGATGGCATTGGTCAAGACCGCGCTTGGCGCGCGCCGACGTTTGACGGCACCTGCAAGTTGTATGTGCCAATGCTCCATCATCAACCGGTAGTTCAACGTTGCTTCAGCGATTTTTCGGCCAAACCCGCCCGCAAGCGCTGTGATTGCGGCGTCCGCCAAAAGTCCGCTAAATGCGCGCTTGCATAGTACCGGAATTGCCTTTGTTAAACGTTCTGCTAATTCGGCATCTTCTGCGCGAACATCGTTGGGTAGTTCATTTGTCGAATCTACGGTAGGAAGTGTCGCAAGAGCATACCCTCTCATCGCCAGCCAACCGCCGGCTTCCTTGACGAGCTCGTTATCTCGAACTGTCAGGATTGTTCCTCGTGGCCCCGGCAGTGGGATCCAATTCCAAAGCAATTGGAATAGCCGATAGAGTTTTGCCATCGGATTACCGAACGCCAGGCGCGTCGACAACTTTGGTGCCGGCGGATGCGGGTCTTCTATGACGGAGAGCAGTTGTGCGGGAACATTTACGCAGCGGAAGCTCTTATGCTCGCAGAGAAGGTCCTCGAGCGGTGATGAGAACGTATTGTTGTATGTCGGATTGGTAGCGTCATGTGGCTGGAGTAGAACGATTTGGACGGAAAAGTCCCGTTCACTCAGGCATGCTGCTTTGTACAGCAAGCTATGCAGCGAATCATGGCATTCACGTGCAATTGCCGACGCAAGATCGGGGTTCCTAACCCAAATCAAATCACATAGCCCGTCGGCCACCTCTGCAGCTCCAATCTCCAGTTTTCTTATCCGATCGGACGACACTCCTGTATATGCCTTTTCAGCATCGACACCCGGTGAGAATGTGAGAATCTTTGCGTGCGGGGCAACCTTGGAAACCCAATGGATAAGAAGTTGGGCGTCGGCGAATACGAGCTCAACGTCAATTAACTCCGTCGACAGATAGCGCAGGAATTCTTGCTCACTCGTGCAGGCTTCGACCGAGTCCCGATGATTGGATTCTTTTCGTCTGCTGCTTGGGCTCATGATCGGTTGATGGTCAGGAAAGTTCGCTGTTGGACGTTCTGACATACGTCAGTTTCGTCACCAGCAATGTGCTGATCTGTCGGTCGACCGGCATATGTGAAAGAGCGGCCGAATTCGGATCCAGGTATTCGTCGGCGGCTGTTGTGCTGGGGTCCGCTGTCGAGCGCCTATAGAAAGTTGACGAATGACAGGCGCATACTAGGCAAAGCTGGCGCAAGCCGCGTCTTAAGCACTTCCATGCTGTTGTGGACCCTCTGCTACTAGGTCCGACTTGCACGGGGCGGTCGGGCAAATTCATCCCCACGCTTTCCGACATGGTTCAATTTCCGCCCTAGCCAATTGCGAAACAATTGTGTGGCGGGCATATGCGTCGGATCGGCCCGAAACGGATCCATATGCTCATGGGCGGTTATGGTCCCAGGGTCTGCAATCGAATGCTTAACGGAGTATGTCAGCAGACGATTGCTTGCCGTAATCTGAAGTTGACCCAACCAAGCCCTCTCCTGAGCGTCCAAATTCTGCTCCAAGCGAACGTAGCGAGCGCTTAGAGGAGGTATCTTAATCCGCGGAATTTTCCAACCGTCGCTCATTAGAATCCGGGCTACCACCGGCCTAAGATATGGATTTATGAGGATCAGGCTTTCCGCCGTATCTCGATCCCGGTCGATATGCACAACCACATATCCATCCGTGAAACGTCCGAACTCTGCAATTTGATTTATCACCGGCGGTGAACCGAACTTGTGGATATTGTCGACTAGAAAGGACTTCTTCCCCGGTTTTGAGTAGATCGAATAAAACGAAAGGGGCTGTTTCGAGAGAAAAACTTCCGAACCATCCTTCGATGTGAAACTGAACTCGACGAAGCCAGGATCGCTACCCCACACCGGCACATGATCCGGAAGGGTGAACGGCGCCGGCGGCTTTCCGACCAGCTTGCCGCCTCGAAAGGTTAGTTCGAGTTCGGTTCGCTGACGGCATTCACCGTTATGAAACACAAGATATGTGGCCAAGATTTCAGCATCTTCCACAGCGAGCCGCCCCTTTAGTTGCGGAATGTGTAACGGGCTGCAGAAATCGTATCCACCCGGTACTGTCGTAATGCTCTGTTCAATAAATGCGGACGTCATTGTAAACTTCCTTGCG
>CAZCVU010000419.1:0-2936 GCA_964501745.1 uncultured Flavobacteriales bacterium
CTCGATGAGAATGTCTACGGCAAGCGCGCCTTTTACGCCAGGAGTGACAAGAACGACGTCGCGCGCGTCGAGGAACGCACTGTCATCTGCACCGAGGATCCCGTCGAAGCGGGCCCGCTGAACTTCTGGGTGAAGCCGGATGAGATGCACGCCAAGCTCGACCCACTATTCGACGGGGTCATGACCGGACGCACCATGTACGTGGTGCCGTTTGTGACCAACCCCGCTGACAGCCAGTTCGCCACCGCTGGCGTGCAGCTGACCGACAGCGCCAACGTCGTCTGCAACCTCTATCGGATGAGCAACCTCCACGACGGATGGCGCATCCTCGAAAAGCAGGAGCGCTTCCCGCGCATCTGCCACAGCTACGGAACGCTCAACAAGGAAGACCGTTGGATCACCCACTTCCCCGCGGAACTCCGTTGCCGCACCATCAACAGCGACTACGGCGGCAACGCACTCGGCCCGAAGAAGATCTTCGGCCTGCGCCTCGTCGGCATTCAGGCGCTCGAGAACGCCCAGAAAAAATCCCAACCCGATGAGGACGTCGGCATCGAGCTCGTCGAGCACATGGCCCTGTTCGGCATCGACTACGGCGACCGCCGCCTCCACTTCGGCGCCGCCTTCCCCAGCATGTGCGGTAAGACCAACATCGCCACCGGCGTCGCGGAGGGCCCCATCGCTGGAGCAGGCCACACCATCTTCACGCTCGGCGACGACATCATCGGCGGAGCTACCAAGAAGGGCGATGGCAGGCTGTACGTCAACAACATTGAGGCGGGCATGTTCGGCGTCACCAAGGGCATGAGCGACTTCGCCAACAAGATGCTCATGGAAGCGCTGCGCAAACCAAAGGCCGAGGTCCAGGACTTCGAAGGCGGCCCCATCTTCACCAACCAGGTCCTCGTCGACAACAACGGCAACAAGCGCGTTTGGTGGAGCGACAGCGGCGAAGATTTTCCCGCAGGTGACGGCATCAGCACTTGGAACTGGCTTGGCGAGGAAATCGACGCCTCTGCCGAGGAGAAGGACCAGAAGAATGCCCGCGTCACGATGCCGATTCGCAACGTGCCGCACTTGGACTCCGACTACAGCAACAACGACGGTGTGCCGCTGGACGTGGCCCTCATCGGCGGTCGCTCGAGCAAGCTGCATCCGCTCATCAGCCGCGCCCGCACCTGGAACGAGGCCGTCTACCACGCATTGTGCCAGTTCAGCGAACCAACCGCGGCCGCAGTCGGCCAGAAGCCGCGCTACGACCCCATGGCGAACCGCCCCTTCATCGCCTTCAATGTCAGCGACTACGCTCAGAAGTGGCTGGACATCCCGCAGAAGACTCCGAATCCCCCAGCGGTCTTCAGTGTCAACTGGTTCCGCCGCGATGACGAAGGCAACTTCATCTGGGACGGCTTCGGCGCAAACTACCGTGTCCTCGACGCCGCTGTCCGCCAGCTGGACGGCAAGGACGAATGGGTTGAGACCCCGATCGGCCTGGTCCCCAAGCCCGAACAAATCGACATCAGCGGCCTCAAGTACACCACGACCACCGAACAGCTTGCCGAGATCCTCGTCCCCGACAAGGAGGCCCTCGAGCGCGAAGTCGCCAACCGCGAAGGCTGGCTGAACGAACTCGAGAACGGATTGGAGTCCGGCAGTGAGGGCCGCGGCGCTCCGAAGAAACTGCCCCAGGCCATCTGGGACGAACACGAGGCCTTCAAGAAACGCGTCGGTGAATACTGCGCATAGGACTGTTCGCTCGATGCCATCTGCCCCTGGAGACGGGGGCTGCGACGAACTCGCCGCCCTGAGGGCATGCCTTCAACAATTGAATCAATTAGCGGCGTCCCCACAGGACGCCGCTTTTTTTAATTCAGTTGTTAGGAAAACCCCGATTTTTTCGTGGATTTTCTGTCGGGCTTTTCCGGACGCCGACGATGATTACTGTTGGTCGGACAGCACGCTGGCCATCAGGAAACGCGTTCGACGGATCGGGCGCCAAGGTTAATCCGGGGTCGCACAGGGAGGTCGAATCATGGCCAGAGGTTCAGGACGGTTTTCTCAATTCTTTAAGTGGTTCGGTAATGGAAACGGAAACGGCATAGTCGCCATCGATCTCGATGGTGACACCGAGGCGGAATCTGATAATTCCGGGGATGTTGCCGTGATGGAAGAAACCGCGGGAGGTAACGGTGTGGTAGCGAGGCGATTTGGCAACTCCCGCGGGCGTGACAACGCCATTGAAAAACTCGAGAAGGGCTACAGCGAAGTCCTCGATCTTCTGCAGTCTGTGCGCGGGCACATGCAGGATCAATCGAACCGTTCGGAACGTCTACTCGAAATCATGGAGTGGCTGCCGGAAGCGCTCAAGAGCATGCCTGAAGCGAATCGCAATCAGGTGCGCATGCTCGAAGTGCTGCAGGATCATCTGCAGATGCAGGCCAAGTCAGGTGAACAACTCGGCCATTCATTGAAAGAACTGACACGCCTGGCCGACAACCAGGACCAGGGCATGATCGCGTTCAATCAGCAATTGAATGCTCATCAGGAGACCAGCAACAACATGCTGGAAAGCTTCGGCGCCATTAACGGAACACTTGGCAAAATCACGGGCGCAAACGAGACAAACACGTCAGTTCTTCGCGGCCTTTTGGCCCAGACGATGTCGACGGACAATTCTGTACGCGAACTTTTCGACCGTAATCGCAAGCAAATGCTTGTGATGACCATCGTGACATCAGCGTTGGCGCTCGTGGCAATCGGTATGGCCGGTTGGGTCGCGGCGATGCTGATGAGGGTTTAAGCCGATTCGATTCGTGCCCGCAGATTATCAAGCACATTCATGAAATTGATGTACGAGTCGTAGGGTGATTCGTACGGATTGAAGTATTTGTGTACGTCTCCGTCCGCGAAATACTTCGTGCACATGTAATAGAAAT
>CAZCVU010000420.1:0-2934 GCA_964501745.1 uncultured Flavobacteriales bacterium
CGTTCCGCGATCTCGGAAATTCGCAAATAGGCGGGCCTGAATTCATGACCCCACTCACTGACACAGTGGGCTTCGTCAACGGCAACGAAAGTGACGGGAGATTCTTCGATGTTTTCCAATAGGGGCTTCGCAAAGGACTTGATCTCGAGCCGCTCGGGAGACAGGTAAAGGAGCTTCAGACGACCCTCTCTAAGTTTTTCCCCGACCACGAGTTTCTCGTCGCTCGTTTGATCGGACAAGATCATCTCCACTCCGCCGAGACCGCGCCGTCCCAATCCCCGAACCTGGTCGCGCATTAGCGAGCGAAGCGGGCTAACCACAATCGTGGTTCCTAAAGACAGATACGCTGGCAGCTGAAAACAAAGACTTTTGCCGAATCCAGTTGGCAGTACGCCGAGATAGGATGATCCTTTGAATGCTTTGTCGAGGAGATCGAGCTGCTCTTCCCTCAGGAAGGGGATCCCCATGAGGCGCCGCGCGAGAGCGTCCAACAGACGGCTATCCGCGGCTTCGGGCAAGGGGCGTCTAGGTACGCTGGCCCTCGTAGATGGAAGCGGTGGAAGCTTGCTCAGTGTTGTTACCGAGACCTGCTCTCCTAATCCGAGGTCGAGGGTAGGGGATTTGATGGATTCCTCCAGGCTTGAAAACGACCGCCGGAGCTTTGGAGTCGTGCCTACGGGCCCATCCAGTTGGGGGATTTTGGCCTTCCCATAGTCGTCAGAGCCGAAATAAGTGTTAACGACATTTCCGTACACTTCTTCGTCGACGAAAGCGAGCTTGAGTTCAACGTCAGGTCTCGTCCAAGTCTCCCCGTGGAGCTTGCAGACCATCGTGCCGAGGACATCGAGATCTCGTATAGCGAGCTCCAAGAGAGGGAAATCCATCGCCGCTTGTACAAGCGAAATCTTCGTGTTGTGCGACTCTGCGATCGAGTACCTGGCGAGCAACAAAGCCTGAAGTGCGTGGAACGCGTCGACTATACTCGATTCGAGGGCTGATTCTTCACTCTCCGACTGAGCAATTTGCTGCACCGTTCCGGACTTGGCGAGATCGTGGTCCTTGGCGAACACGGCGCCGAAAGTCCGCAAAGCCACTCCATTTGCAAGGTCCGCGAACGCAACCGGCATGTGGCTCCAGCCCATGGCAGCGTATGTTTGGAGACGTCTTTGCTGAGCAGCGTATTCTCCTGTCGATATCTGGCCCGGAGCGTGATACGACCACCCATTAACCTCGATCGCGTAGGTGCGCCCGGCACGCAGAACAAAGTCGCAATACCGAGTCTTGCCTTCAAGGTCCTCGAATCTTTCCTGCGCGGTCAGCAGTTTGAGCGTTTGGGTCCCGAGAAGTGGAATTGCTACTTCCCTCAGAAACACTCGCTCTGCGAACTGCGGATCGCGCTCACCTGATCTTTCTTGCAGGACGGGAAACTTCTCTAGAAACTGCCTGAATATGCGCGTGTCGGCGGGCGCTACGTCCCTAGTTGCGGGCTCAATGTTCTCCGGGAGATCCGTGAAACCTGCAGACGGTACCCAAACTTTCCAAACATCGCCCCGTTTGTAGCCACGCGCAGGCGGCAAAGTGTCGAGGATGTGTTCTTCCCATTTGCCTGAATCGTTATTCGACCCATGCCCCGACCAGAAAGCCCAGGCGTTGCGCACATCCGGGCTAAGTGACATCGGTCCCGAACCAGTCGCGCGACACCTCGGTCCACCAGCCTCATAAACCAGCCGCCAGATCCCGCGAAGCTGAGAGCCAATCCATTCGGCGGGTAAGCTGCGGTCGAAGAGAGCCTCAATTTCATCAACTGCAACTGTTTCAATAGCCGATTCTTCACCATCACCGGCATCCGCCTTAATCCACTGCGAGGGTGTCTCATCCAAAACTTCGAAGGGGTCTTCCTCCGAAGGCATTTGTTGCTTTTTAGGTGGCCGCCCCATCGGATCGTGCCTTGCTATTTGGGAAGGCCTCCGATTTTGCACACTCTTCAGGCTGCAATCAACTAATCTCCCCCGAAACCCAACCGCTCGCAGTCATTATCTTGGCTGTTGTTGAACACCCGCACCATGATGGGCGCGATGAAAGGGGGTCAACCGTTCAACGTGGCGAGTCGTCCCGTAATTCCCAGGCGTCGGCACCGTAGAACGTGATCTCGTCGACCTCAAACCAGAATTCGCCGATGTTCGAGGCGCCGCGGCGCGAGAAATACAATCCGATGCAGCCGTTACCGCTCCAGCCGCCTGCGCCCCATCTCCAATCGACCACCTGTGGCGACCCGTCGGTAGGGGTTAGCTCGTCGGCGCTAAGCTCGATCAGTTGCCACTCTTCGGATGTGTCCAACTCCTTGCCCACCTCACCGTCACCACAGCGGAGTGTCAGTTCGAAGGGGCTGCTGCCGCGGGCGTAGAAGCGGATGCCGCCAAGATTCTCAAGGTTGATAGGCACCGCTCCGCGATCGAACGGCTGGTACATCTGGGCGAGCGGCCCTCGAGCTGCCCCGAGCGTTAGTTTTCCATCCAGCCTGGCCGCCTGCGCGGTTGCTGCAGCACCCTTGTCGACGAGCTGTAAAGCCGCCCCGGACGCGCCGTTTGTGAACGTTTGCCAGCGAACACCCGTGTGGGCGAGCAAATCTCCATCTTCGAAGTCGTCGAAAGGCAAGACTTGATCGGCGGCCAGTTCGGTGGGAAACGGAGCCGACGAAGATTCCTCTGCCAGCGCAACCTCGGGTGCAATGCTGTTAGTTACGGCAAGAAGGTGGCCCGTCGTGCGGATGAAGATCTGCCCTTCGGAGATCGCCGGCGTCGCTAGGCAAACCTCGCCCATGCGGTTGGTTGCGAGCAACTCATACTCGGCCCCGGCCTTGATAACAAAAATGTCGCCGTCTTCGCTGGTTAGGTAGATGCGACCGTCCGCGGCGATAGGCGAGGCACTGTAGGC
>CAZCVU010000421.1:0-2932 GCA_964501745.1 uncultured Flavobacteriales bacterium
TTGTCGAATATATTGGTCATGCGTAGGCGGGAGAACTCGATAATCTCGGCCGCATGTTGGCGGGCCTGGGGCGGGACATTTCTTTCGTCAAAAAGTGCGTCGATTGTCTCCAACGCAACCGACGCAATACATGCAGGATCGGCAATCACGGCGCGTGATCTATATTTAAAAATCAAGTTCGCACCCAGGTCGGCCGCGATATATCTTTCAATGTTAGAACGATCACGAACGAAGCTCCTGAGGTCTTCTTCAGTTTCCCAAAGTTCACTTTCCGTTTCCTCAAGAAATGTAGTGATAAGGTCATCAAACTCGCCATTATTTCGATAATGCCAGATTTTCTCAAGCCAATCGAATATGGAAACTCCGAGTAGCTTCAGCAATCGCAACAGTTCTTTAAAAATGCCATCGTTATAAAAAAGATTGATAATCAGATGCATTCGTCGACAGTCGAGATAATCGTCTAACGTAAGGGACTCGCTACTCACAACAATGCGCTCTATTTCGGCCGCGTTTACATGTTCTCCCAAGACGTCAAAATATCCGAAACAACGTGGCAGGACTCGGTACCGCGTCTCCATGCGCCATTTCTTTACGCTTTCTTCCGACGCAAGATTGGTTCCGGGAAGCAACATGAGCTGGTACAGGGCGATATTGTTGAAGTCTGCTTCCACAATTTCCCGGATCGTGTCGAAATGAATCTTTTTAGAATCCCCAGGTAGTGCAAGAATTATTTCGGAATAGCTATTCGCCCCAATTTCGCTGGCGTCAAGAGCCATTTCTAGCAACTTCTTCGCATTGACGTTTTCACGGTTGATATTTTTCAGCACAACTGGATTCAACGATTGCACCGAGCCGGACAAACGAAGAGCGCCCCCAATAATTTTTGACGCTTCAAGAACACGTTCCTTGTGATTCTTGCCCGTCGCAACATTGATATATTCGGGATATCCGTATTTGCTTTGCACCTTTGCGATAGCGTGGCAAATGTCGAGGTCCTCTTTGTACATCCCAAAGTTCGAATCTGCGATATGGAAGTCGGAGCGGCCATCTTTCGTGTCGCGCAAGTAAGCCATCCGGGAGGCGATATACTCCAGCTCCGCCGTAACCTTCCCCGCATTGCCCTTCGCCACCCGCGAATAATAGGGCATACCTTCAACACAAAATGTGCAACGAAATGGGCAACCTCGATTGGTTTGAATAATCGGCAGCATGGCACCATCGAAATAGCGATCGAGCTTGCCAGTCAAGTAAGGTGATGGAATTTCCGAGAGATCAAGAATACGTTCGATCGAAAGGCTGGTCCGAAAATTTCCAGCGGCGTCGATTCGGTGGATCGATGGCAAGTCGTCACGAACCAGTTGGATTTCGAAATTATTGTCTATCAGCGACTCCGCAAGGCCAACAAATGCTTTTTCGCCTTCCTTAACAACATAGAAATCGATCATCGGGTGAGCCCTCAGGAAGGCCTCTTGTTCTAATTCAGTGGTGGGATAATTTGGTCCCCCCATCACCGTGACGATATGTGGCAACTTTCTCTTAATCACCTTCGCAAACTGTGTGCTGAGATCCCGATTCCAGATGTAGTTGGAAAAGCCAATGATGTGCGGAGGTGGACCCTCTTCAAAGGCGGTACAAAGTTCTTCTGGGAACTTAAAGATCCGAGTCTCGACACAGTTCCCTAAAATTTTTTCGATATAGGTAGCAATACCACCGACAGCCGCAGGCATCACATCCGATGAAATCGTCTGCTGAGTGTAAGTCAGGTCGCAGAGCCAAATTCTGGTGGCCATCAATCTTCGCTTTCACCTAATCAATATCCGAAAAATACCCGCAAAACGATCATGTTTTGATAATATCTGCAAAACACAATTCAAGCTATATCACACTGCGCTCAGCGATACGCCTCGCGTTCGTCCAAATGCGGCAGTTTAACCAGTCCCGCACCCAAGATAGCTTCGGCGAAAGGGATATCGGAGGGTCCGTCAAGGTCAAAATTATAAGGTCTCGGGACGACAGTTGCGACGGCGGGAGAGGCAAAAAATGTATCACCGTCAAGAATTGCTTCCGCGCGCGCCGCGTATAAATTTCCAAAACCGTACAATGGTTCTTTGCTTTGCTTGTTGTAGGCTATCCGCCGCTCGTTTTCAAACTTGAGTATGGCACGCCCCTTTTCCAAGGAGCGCTGGTTGAACGCATGATGATTGTGCGGAATTGGTGTAATATTCTGTCCTGATCGGCACTGTGGGTCGGCCAGCATAGCGTCCAAAACAGCGTCGATATGTTCACGACAAAGAAACGGACTGGTTGGCTGAATGAGGACGAGTATGTCGGGAAGCAACCGGCTCTCGCCGTTGGATAAGCGAGCTAACATTTCCCGCACAACATCTTCGACCTTCGTCATGTCTCCGGCGAGCGAAATGGGTCGCCTGTCAATCTCGATACCTAGAGTTCGCGCGCGCTCTGCAATATTATCGTCTTCAGTAGAGCAAATGATGCGGTCAAGCCGCTCACAGGCTTTCGCGGCCAGAACGCCATAGTCGAGGAGCGGTCGGCCGGCAAGTGGCACCAAATTCTTATACGGGATGCTTTTCGAGCCGCCGCGCGCGGGAACGAGCGCCCAAATTTTTCCGTTATTTGTCAGCACGCGTCACTTCCAATGCTTTCTCGATCACCCGGCGTTGCGTCTCTCTCCATGCATCCACGGTGGAACCGCCGATATGGGGCGTCAGAATCAGGTTATCATTGGTTCGAGCGTATCGTGCGAGCCGAGAAGAAGGGAAGCGCCGCGGGAATTCGGGCTCGAACTCGCCGTCGAAGTGCGCCGCCATCAATCTGATGTCAAAGTGGTATTCATGTCAGGTTACACGCAACGCGCCTTTGACACGGAAGCGGTTGAGGGCCTGGATAACATCTACATTCAAAAACCGTTTGG
>CAZCVU010000422.1:0-2922 GCA_964501745.1 uncultured Flavobacteriales bacterium
CAGGGTCGTAGAATTCTTTCCGAATGCAGGCTTTGGAGCATACGTGGCATGCCATCCCTTTCTGTGCCGCATTGTGCTTTTGTTTACACTTCAATGAGCAAGTCAACTCGCCGTGCTTGGCATCAAATCTCGTTTTGCAAGCACGGCACTTTGTGATCTTCTGGTTTCCAGTGATGATCCGCTCGAGTTTCTCCCATACGTCAGGTGCAAAGTCCGGCTTCTTTGATAATTTGAATGCGGGGACTTGCTCCTGTACGAGTGTCGCATACATTTTGCGTACCGCCGCGAGCGTGTTTTCCGTGCAACGATTCCCTCCATCCTCATATCCGAATAATTCGGTGTAGAGTTCCAAGAAGGCAGGGAACCCCTCTTCGATCCGCTGCTGCCCACCAGCCCCTACGGCGATACCTCGATTCTGGAGTTGCATGCGCATGAGCCCAAGTTGCTGATCGGCGCTGTTCTTCTTCATCTGCACGGCAGCCACACCGCCGTAGCAAAATGGATGTGAGCAACCAAGGTACTCTGGTGTGCTATTATCCATATTTTTCTGCTCTGCAGCTTTCATCGAGATTTCATCATCATTGTTTTCCAATTGCTGTTTGTGGAATGACTCCAGCGTTTCCTGTTCGGCCCAGATTTCTTCCGCGAGAAGAACGGCCATAGGGCTCTTGGGGTCGGGGCTCCACTTTTCCTTCACAAAATCAAACGCCGGTACCTTTCCGCCTTCCGACGATTCGACAGCTGTGTTTTTGAGTGATGTCACGGTCTGCGACGTGCCAATCATGCAACACAAATCGTACATGTCTGCCTCGTTAGACTTACGCGTCAGATAATCAGCGCGGCAAGCTGGGCAAATATGATGACGGCATTCGGAGCAAGTGAAACAGGGGGGTTTGTCGCAACTGCCACACTTAGTCTTGGCTTCAATGCGCTCATCACGATCGAACTGATGCTCGCAGTCGCCCAACGCTTCAACTTTGACTATCGGCTTGAAGTGGTGATCCAGCAGGGACAACAGCCGACCATCACGCCTCAATTCATCCACCTGTTCATCGGGAAGGCAGCGGAACATGGGTAATTCATCTTTGATTGTCCGTGCGTCCGCCATATCAGCCACGAGCGTTTCTGCTCGTTGCCGCCACTGCTCTTTGTTGCATTGTAGCATATGATCCCATTGGAACCGGTCGATATGCAGTTTAGTAAGATGAACAGTCTTACTCGCAATGGCGTCGACTTCCTGTTGTGTAAAGCGGTCGAACCCCTGGCTGTGGCTGCTTGGCCAGTACGCCTTAGACACTATGCGGGATGTGATTGCTTTCGCCTCAGCTTCTCGACGCAACTCACCGTCAGGGAGGCTCAGGACGAGGTAGGCACCAAGCTTTGGTGGACAAGCCAAGGCAACGTGACCCAACTCGTGCTGATCCAAAACATAGAAGGCTTGCCTCATGATAGCTTGCATCTGTGGCATTTGAATCAGCTCGCTCGGCGATGCACCATCCAGTGCCAGATCTATAGGTACGACACAAGAACTGTATTTGCGATCGCATGATGTGACTACGGTCACTTCTGGAACATTAGTGTTTGCAATCATCTTTTATTAAGTAAAACAAAAAAACGTTGGTCGGTCGAACGCACGTGCTCGCCCCCTGACTTCTACCAACATATTGAGTAACCAAATTATTATTATTATTGTTGAATAATCAACAACAATAATAATAATTCTTCATACATGTATTGACAAATCAAACAAGTCAATGCCTCCTTCTGTCTGAGACAGAGCTTGCTCGACAATGGGCGCAGTGAACAATTTGTATTTGTAGCCGCTGGCGCGTCTCCAAGCGCCATGCAAACGGGCATACTCGTCTGTTGAGTCCCCGCGACCGCTAGATTGCGCGGACGCCTCGGAGAATGGGGGAAATAACATCATCGTGCTTCCGGCACCCTCATTGTATTGAGGGCTTACCTGTAAGCGTTGGCCCCACGCGCGAGTCTGGTCGCGCGTCGACACCTCGACTAACTTTTCCTCCGCAATATATAAAAATACATGACCGCCAACACACGAACCCCATGCGTACTCCCCGAGGACTACTTACAGCGCTGGCACGATATGGCCGAATGGTCAATAAAGCATGAGCATGGTCCGGCGGCTCGATACGCGCTCATGTTCGCGCTCACACTGAGGAGGTCCGTGCTCGCTGATCGAGCCCACATCACCTATGTATCTCCACGCATATGGGAAGTGAAGGATAGGCTTTGTACATCGCAGCGCGTTGCGATCTTCAGCGACGGTTTGATGCATAAGCTGCTGGATCTGGTCGACGCTACCGCAGACTACCCTACGCCTCTGTTCCCTCACTGCGCCTGTGGGTCACACCGAACAGATGAGTGGGCGCACGGTCTCGCTTCTCGCAAGCTGTATCGTGGCCACACAAACTTCCAAGCGCTCTGTGTTGAATTCAACATCGAAGCTGGACCGAAATGGACCCCTTTAGAAATCTACCTTGTGAGCCTTTGCGTCTTCCGCACCAGGTTCAAAATGATCCCGCATGACGAGTGCCGATTGCTGATGAACCAGCTCGGCCTCGCAACGCCGAAGCAAGTGTTTTATCACTCACATTGGTTCCAGTGCGCGAACGAGTCTTCGCCATTTGGCTGCGTCGGGATCAAGGACCGCCAGACGGTCTTTACGCCAGAATCCCAAACTGTGTTCTCAGTGTTGCAAGCCGCTCCGACAACTTGCCGAGAGGCCTCCAAATCCTGCGCCACAGTAATTTTGTCGGGCGCGGAAGCATCCCGACAGCCTTCGATCATTGCTTACTGACGCGCTCTCGACCCCAGAGGTCCTAGGTGCTAATGCCTCTGGCGCTTGCGCGTACTCACGTGGGTTGTTTTCTCCGTTGGTCAGTGGACTCAGTTTGACCA
>CAZCVU010000423.1:0-2907 GCA_964501745.1 uncultured Flavobacteriales bacterium
ATCCTGTTTGTACCTGCTGAGACGGCTCTTCCGCATAGCTCCCATGATAACCCCAAAAATGGATTATCTGGGACAGCCCCTTTCTAAGTTTCCGATCGGGGTCGGGTCACTTTCGGCACCAGGATTTCCGTGCTATACTAAAGATGGTCGCATTCATTGGTACAGACGATCACCAAATCAAGGGGGGACGATTCAAATGGCTAATTTTCCGCTCAAGGTACTTGCCGTATTGATTCTGGGCCTGTTTACCTCGGGCGCGGCGTTTGCCGGGACCGAGCTGGCGCAATCGTCGGGCAAGACCTTCAAGCTGCGCATGGCGAACAGCCTGTCGGCCAAAGATCCCTACATCATCCGGCAGAAGAAGATGGTCGACCGCATCAAGGAGCGGACCAAGGGGGCCGTCGACATCACCATGTATCCTGGAGCCTCGCTGATGAAGGCGGGCGAAGCCCCCAAGGCTGTTGCCACGGGGACGGTCGACATGGACTCGGTCGGCATGGTGTTCTACGGCGGGATTTCCGACATCGCGGCGATACTTGTGCCGGGCTTCGTCGGCATATCCACCTCCGACACCCTGCGCATGATGAAGGCGGGCACGGAGGGACGTAAGCTCATCAACGATCACTTCGCCAGCCTGGGAGTCAAACCCCTGGCCTTCTGGAATCAGGCCGACATCGGGTTTGTCAGCTTCAAGGCGCTAAACACGGTGGCTTCCTTCAAGGGCGAAAAGCTCAGGGTCTCCAACGAAATCGCCGCTCAGGTGCTGCGCGCCCTGGGGGCGGAGCCCACCGTGATGGGAGGTGCCGACGCGGTCGACGCCATGCGTCGTCACATCATTCAAGGCTCCACCTGCCATCCCACGTGCATCTTCAGCCGCGGCTACCTCGACTTCGCCACGTCCTATAATCCATGGACGGTGGTGCCGAACCTGGGCATGCTGACCATGAATCTCAAGCTGTGGGACAGCATGCCGGCGGACATTCAAAAGATCATTCAGGAGGAGGCGGACTCGGCCGCCAATGAACTGACGAATTCCGTCGCCACGATCCAGGGACAGGCCATGTGGAAGCTGTCCATGGAACACGGTCTTTCGCTTCTCGCCATCAGTGCGGAAGAGAAGGCGAAACTGCGCGTGATCTCCAAGCCGATCTTCGAAGACTTCGTCAAGAGCTCAAGACCACAGCCGTTGGCGACGCAAGTGGGCAAACTTATGTTTCAGGCCGCGGAGAGCAAATAGGTCGTAAGGAGGCCCGCGGCGGCTCGGCTCGCCCGGACCTCTTCGCGGGCTCGGGCGGTGACGGGCCTTGAGCGTCTGACGGCGCGCGAGGCGGCGCGCCTTATCGCCCACGGAAGAATTACCGCCGAGGCCCTGGTCCGCGCGTGCCTGGAACGCATCGGGGATCGCGAGCCGACCGTTCACGCCTGGGCCTACCTTGATCCGGACGCGGCGATCCGCCAGGCGCGCGAGCGCGACCGGACACCTCCCGCCGGCCCGCTTCATGGCATCCCCGTGGGCGTCAAGGACATCATCGACACCGCCGACATGCCGACGGAGTACGGCTCGCCTATCTATAGGGGCTATTACCCCGGTCGCGACGCGGCGTGCGTTGCCCGGGTCCGAGCCGCGGGAGCCGTCATCTTAGGAAAGACGGTGTCGACCGAGTTCGCCTATCCGTCCCCGGTGAAGACCAGGAACCCGCATGACCCCAAGCACACGCCGGGGGGATCGTCGAGTGGCTCGGCGGCGGCGGTCGGCGATTCCATGATCCCCCTTGCGCTCGGCACGCAGACCGGTGGCTCCACCCTACGCCCCGCTGCTTACTGTGGCGCCTTCGCTTTCAAGCCGACCTATGGCCGGATCGATCTCGGCGGCGTGAAGCCGCTGGCGCCCTCGCTCGACACCATCGGCCTGATCGCGCGCAGCGTCGAAGATCTCGCGCTTTTGAGCGCCGTGCTGGGCGACGACGATCCTCGCCGGGCGACCATCACGCGCCGGCGCCGTCCGAGGATCGGGTTCTGCCGCACCCCGTTCTGGAGGCAGGCGGAGAAAGCGACTTGCGGAGCCCTGGCCGACGCGGTGGAGGCATTGAGGGAAGCCGGGTCCTTGGTCGAGGATGTCGCGTTGCCAAAGGAGATTCGCGAGATGGGCGACAGCATCGACCGCGTCATTTCCGTCGAGGCCCCCCTTTCGTTCGTGCGTGAGTACGAGAAGCACCGCAAAAAGCTTGGCGGGGCTGTCCGCCGATTGATCGAACGCGGACTCGCCGTCTCGCCCGAAGACGTGCAGCGGGTGCGCCGCGCCCAGATGGTCTCGGCAATTGCGGTCGACCGGATGTTCGACCGTTACGACGCCCTGCTCACCCCTTCTTCGGCCGGCGAGGCGGAAAGGGGTAGTGGCGCCGGTAGCGCCGTGTTCAACGGAATCTGGACGGCGATGCACCTGCCGTGTATTACCATTCCGAGCAGCCGGGGCCCGAATGGTTTGCCGGTCGGAGTCCAGCTTGTGGGTCGCCGCGGTCGGGACCGCGAGCTTCTTGGGTTGGCGCGCCGCGTCGCGCGCTGCCTCATCGGCTGACACAGATCTGAGCAGCGTGCGGAGGAGGACGAGCGGCGATGAGCAAGAAATCAGTGTTTCTGGAGCGTGACGATCGGGTCGGCAACGAGGAAGATGCCGTCCTCTATACAGACGGAGCCAAAGCGCAAATCGTCTCCGTTGCCCAGATCGAAGGCGTGCCCCTCAATCGAGCCATCGAAACAAAGATCCTGATGCCGGGGCCGAAGGCTTCTTTCTTCGAACAACACTTTCAGCAAGGCCTGGTGGTGCCACCACTGCGCTATGCTCACGATGTGATGTGCTGTCTGGTGCGGGGCCACATGCGCGTGACCTTGGCCGGTGAAACGTACGAA
>CAZCVU010000424.1:0-2901 GCA_964501745.1 uncultured Flavobacteriales bacterium
TTCGAACGGTTGGGAATATTCGCGGCCTGGAACATCGAGTCCCCCCGTCGTTTCGATGAGGAGCCGGGACATGAGGAGCGCGAAAGGCACCGGCAAATAGGCTATTTGTCGGGCCGCTTTGCGCGGCAGGCTGCCGGGATGGATCGTGTCGCTTTCGGTTGTCGCCGACATGGCGCTCCTCCTGCTGACGATCTGGAGTTTTCACCTTCAGTACATGCAGCCGGCTTCCTTCTATCTGAAGGCGCCAACACTGCTTTACGTCTTTATCTTTATCGCCCTCCGGGCATTGCGTTATGAGGCGCGCTTCATCCTGCTGGCCGGCGGGGCGGCAGCACTTGGTTGGCTGCTCATGGTAGCCTACGTCGTCATCGCGGTTCCCGGCGACACAATGGTTACACGCGATTATGTCGCCTATCTCACGTCAAACAGCATTTTGCTGGGCGCCGAATTCGACAAGATCATTTCCATGCTCATGGTCACGGCCATTCTCGCGATGGCGGTGACGCGAGCCCGAAGCCTACTTGTTCAGTCGGTGACCGAGACGACGGCGGCACGAGAACTCTCGCGCTTCTTTTCACCGGAAATCGCCCAACAGATCACCGACTCCGAAAACGAGATCGCCGCTGGCCAAGGTGTGGAGCGCGAAGCCGCTATCCTCAACGTGGACCTACGCGGCTTTACCGTATTCGCCGGCCAAGTCGAACCCGACGAACTGATCTCTGTGCTGTCCGAGTATCAGAGCCGCATGGTGTCGGTAATCCAACGGCATGGCGGCTGCGTCGACAAGTTCCTGGGCGACGGCATTATGGCAACTTTCGGCGCCGCCGTGCGGAACGATACATTCGCGGCCGATGCGTTCGCTGCCGTGGAGGGCGTGCTCGCCGAAGCAACAAGTTGGAACAATGAGCGGAGAGCTGCCGGGAAACCTGCGATGGAGGTCAACGCTGCGGTAGCGACCGGCCGGGTGGTATTCGGCGCGGTCGGCGATACGAACCGACTTGAGTATACGGTCATCGGGCCACCTGCGAATCTCTCGGCGAAACTCGAAAAGCAGAATAAGACTGAGCACACGCAGGCGCTGACAACTGCTGAGGCGCTAAACCTGGCGGAAACACAGGGCTATAGGCCCGCAGGGAGATTCGAGCGAAGAAGCGGAAAGCGAATCGATGACGTCGAAGAGCCTGTTGACCTCGTCGTCCTCGCCGCCTGAACGAAGACGGGCGGCAGACTATTTTCTACCACCCGTCAACGTGATTGGAGCACCTTGCCTGATCAGGCGTCCGGCTTTACGCCAAGTGTTCAGCCACCCAGTTCTGGAAGTAGTGAACGTTCTGCTCCCAGGTCGGCGAGAATTTCACATCGTCTGCGACCGGCGAGTAGCGCGCGGCCTGCTGCAGGACAAAGCAGTTCTGATCCTGACTGCGGATACCGCCCTTGTCGTTCCATTGGCGTGTCTTACCCAACGACATATTGATTGCCCGCTCGCGCGCCTCGGCAAGCTTGTCGTCGGTCGCCGCATCACCAACAAAGTAGAACGACTGGACGGCGCGGGTACGGCTTGGTGACAGTGGCGTATAGATGACCGGCGCACTGCGGTTGTAGCCAAGTGATACGGTGGTGTTGGGCAGGCAGGCGACAATTCCCGCCGCCCTGGGTTTGGTGGCACCCTTCTTCAGCGGAATCTCCGGCAACTCCGAGCCGTACATCTGCCTCGGCGGCCGCTTCGGGCTTGGCCGCAGTGACAGAACGTTGCCTTCCGAGATCATGAGCGTATAGGGCTCGCCCGTCTCCAGATCGACCTCGTCTGACATTTTTTCGAAGATGCCATGATGAACCCAGATGTGGTGATAGACCTCCCAATTCTCGTTCACCATCTTCCAGTTGGATTCGTACTCCCAGTCGATCCTGAAGGCCGGACGCATGCAGTCGATATCGAGATGATCATAGAGATCGATGGCCGGCTTTAGATAATCGTGCAGTGGCTCCGCATTCCCTTCGAGGTTGAGAAAGATGATCCGATGCCACTCGTCGCAGCGCACTGGAACCAGGCCGTTCTGCTTCTTGTCGACGTTGAAGTTCTCGGAGTTCGGCGTGCCGTCAAAATAAGGTGTCGCCTTGAGGTTGCCCTCCAGGTCCCAGGTCCAGGCGTGGTAGGGGCACTGCAGGTTGGACAGGCCCTTCTCCGGCTTCTCCAGCAAGATCGTCGCACGGTGGCGGCAGACATTGTGGAAGCAGCGGATTTTACCCTTCTGGTCGCGCACCAGAATAAGCGGAAGCCCAAGAACCGTGACCGGCATCGCATCGCCGGACTCCGGAATATCGTCGGCATATGCTACACCCATCCAGGTCCGCGGAAACAGCCGTTCCTGCTCCAGGTCAAAGAACTCCTGGCTGGTATAGGCGGCACTCGGCAAACCGCGCGCCGTCTCGATCGGTTGCGCAAGATTGGACGCGACGTCTGGTCCGAGAATCTCTGCAAAACTGCGTGTCATTTGCAAATCCTATCCTGTTTCTTGGTGAACCATGGAAACGGCATTCCGCCGCGTCCGACGAGCCTAATTCCCTCACTCTTCGCTGGCAGCAATCGCCCTCGGCAGCCCCGGTGCCGTTTCAATCGGCTCCTGAGGCTTGGCAATCGAGACCTTGCCCAGAATCTCTTCTACGGTCCGTGTCATCACATCTTCCCAATCGGTACCGCAGGAGTCTTTGCCGTATCGCGGGTCCCTGCTTGCGCAGTTCGCCGCAAACGGATGCTCCTTGTGCCCGAATTCACATCGCCGCATCGGCGTGTGCAGCACCAAGTCTATTACCAAATCCTTGTTTGCCGCAAGCGCAGGTGGACGAACAACAACGCGTCACATCGTTGCACCGGTTCGCTATTACTCTATCGTTTGGCGCAAA
>CAZCVU010000425.1:0-2899 GCA_964501745.1 uncultured Flavobacteriales bacterium
GCACGCCAGTCGGACACGCCGATAAAGATCCACTCCAAACATCCCCCCGCCTTCGATCAGGTAATCCCGACGAAGGCTATAGACGGGCCGATATTGGTCCGCCGTTCCGGCCCAACCGTTCGGCCGATTCATTGGGGGATTATTGCGCCGCCGTTCTCAACCCGTAGCGTTGCGGTCCGGGGACGTGATAACGTTCTAAACTGGCGTCCGGCGTCATCGGAAAATGTCGGCGCGATCCAGGAGGAAATGACGTTGTCGACCGGCAAGAAGCGGGTTTGTGTCGACGTAGGGGGCACGTTCACGGACTGCTTGGTATTGAGCGAGTCATCGGGCGAGCTCAGCGAGTTCAAGTCGCCGACGACCCCCGGCGATCCCTCGGACGGGTTCATGGCTGCGTTGGAGAAGGCCGCGGGTCACTTCGGCCAAGAGCTCGGGGCGTTCATGGGGTCGGTGGATCTCTTGGTGCACGGGACGACGCTGGCGACAAACACGTTGCTGACGAGGCGCGGCGCCAAGACCGGAATGCTCACGACCAAGAATTTTCGGGACGTCCTGGAGATTCGCCGCGCGATCAAGCCGATCGACGTCTCCCTTTTCAATCTCTTCATCCCGCCCAACCGTCCCCTGATCCCCCGGTCCCTGCGGCTGGGGATCGAGGAGAGGATCCTTTATACGGGCGAGATCCACCAGCCGCTCGACGAGACGGCGGTGGCCGAAGCGGTCCGTGAGCTTCGCTCCAAGGATGTAAGATCGGTGGCGGTCTGTTTCCTGCATGCTTACGCCAATCCGGCGCACGAGTTGAGGGCTGCCGAAATCGTCAGCCAGCTCGCGCCCGAGATGTACGTGACCACTTCGCACGAGACCATCCACGTGTGGCGCGAATTCGAGCGCTTCAACACCACCGCCGTAGGCGCCTATGTCGGGCCCGCGGTCGCCAGCTACCTGAGCCGGCTCGAACAGCGGCTCGAAGGATCGGGCTTCCGGGGCACGCTCTTGATGATGCTGGCGAATGGTCTCGTCCAGACGGTCGGCCAATGCGTCTCGCGCGCGGTCTACTTTCTCAATTCCGGGCCGGCAGCGGCGCCTTCGGCGGCGGTCTACCTGGGCGATCTTCTCGGCCACCACCATCTCCTGTCCGTCGACATGGGGGGAACGAGCTTCGATGTCGGACTGATCCGGCAGGGACAAATCCCCACCACCACCGAGAGCTGGGTGGCGGACCAGCGGGTCGCCATCAAGATGGTGGACATCGAGAGCGTGGGAGCCGGCGGCGGCAGTATCGCAAGGATCGACTCCCTCGGCCTCCTCAAGGTCGGGCCTGAGAGCGCCGGCGCAGATCCCGGCCCGGCGTGTTTCGGCCGCGGCCAGGACGCGACGGTGACCGACGCCGACCTTGTTCTCGGCTACATCCCCGACGACAACTTCCTGGGCGGCGAGATGAGGCTGGACGCCGACCGCGCACGGAACGCGATGACGCGTGTCGGACAGCCACTGGGGCTCGACCCGACCGCGGCGGCGGAGGCGGTCTTTGCCACCGTGAACGCGACCATGGCCGACCAGATCATCGCGGTCTCGACCAAGCGAGGCCACGACGTGCGCGAATGCGTCATGGTCGTCGGTGGCGGCGGCGGGCCGGTGCACGCCGGCTTCATCGCCGACCATCTCGGCATCCCCAAGGTGGTGATTCCTTCGGTCGCCGCGCTGTACAGCGCCTTCGGCATGTTCGCCATGGACCTTGGGGGGGACTACGCCCGCTCCTACGTCGGGCGCGCTCAGGACGTCGACCTCGAGGCCATGACCCGGCTGTACCAGGAAATGGAAGTGGAGGCGCGCGCGGCGTTCCGTCGCATCGGTGTCGGCGAGGATGCGGTGATGCTGGGACGTACGGTGGACATGCGTTATATCGGCCAGTTCCACGAGGTCGAGATTGACGTGGCGGGCGGCGATGTCAGCCGTGAGAAGGTGGACGGGGCGGTCGATGCTTTTGGTCGCAAGCACGAGGACCTCTACACCTTTTCGATGCCATGGAAGGAGGTCGAGATCTTGACCCTGCGGGTCAAGGCGATGACGTCGAACGCGCCCTTCCGCCTGCGCGAGATCGACGCCGGCGGTGCGGATCCCGGAGCCGCGCTAAAGCGCGAGCGGCGCTGCCGCTTCGACGGTCAAGACGTGGACGCGCCGGTCTACGACGGCGGCATACTGCGCGCCGGGAACGTGATCTCCGGACCGGCGATCATCGAGGAGGCGACGACGACGGTCGTGGTCCCGCGAACCTACCGCTGCACGGTCGACAAGTACCGGAGCTTCCTGCTCACGCGGCGCGACGGCACCGGCGAGGAAAAAATGCCATGACGCGAAGAAATGTCGATCCGACGACACTGTCTGTGGTCTGGCACTCGATGCAGACCGCCTGCAAGGAGATGAGATACGTCCTCGACCGCACCGCACAGAACTTTCTCATCGCCCAGCTCCACGACCTGTCGGTCGGAATTTGGGCCGCCGACGGGGCGACGATCGCCGTGCCGGTCGGTGTCCCCAGCCAGTTCCTAGGGACCGAGTTCGCAGTCAAGGATTTGGTCAAGAAATTCGAGGACAACATCAACCCCGGCGACGTGTTCCTCACTAACGACCCATACCATGGCGGCCATAATTGCCACCTGCCCGACTGGGGGTTCTTTCGCCCGATCTTCTACGACGGCGAGCTCTTGTTTTTCACCATGACCCGGGCCCACCAGCAGGACACCGGCGGTTCGTTTCCGGGCGGTTACTTCCCGAACGGTTACGACATCCACGCCGAGGGGATCTGTATCCCGCCGACGAGGGTGGTCGACAGGGGCAAGGAGCGGACCGACGTGCTCGAGTTGATCTGGAACAACGTCCGCTTCCCCGACGGGGTGAA
>CAZCVU010000426.1:0-2899 GCA_964501745.1 uncultured Flavobacteriales bacterium
TGGACAAGGCGGACTTCATTCGCTTCCTCGGCGTGCAACGACGATGCCGGACAAGATTATTGCACCACCCGCGATTTGCCACGAGCTGAGCGCCTCGCCCAATATCAACATCGCCAGCAGGGCTGCCGATATCGGCTCAAGCAACAACCCGACCGATGAAAAATGTGCTGAAATCGCTGCAAGCGCATAAGCGATGAATCCTTGCCCGACCGCATGCGATACGAGGGCCAGCCCGAGCAGCACAAGCCATCCAACGATCGTCTCCGCGATAAGCGCTTCGCCCGATATGAACGCGACAGGTAGCAAGAACACCGCGGTCCCTACGGAGCCCCAGGCCATGATGGCGGATGTGGAAAAGCGCGACCTGAGCCGAGAAACGACAATAAGATAGCTGGTCAGAAACATCGCTGTGATGATGCCGTATCCATCACCCTTGAGGTGATCCGGTTCCAAACTCAAGTCGTTGGCGACAAGGATCCCCGCACCTAAGACGGCAACGGCCATCCCGACCAGGAACAGTTTCGTCAGACGCTGTCGAAACAAGAGCCAGGTGGCGAAGGCAACAAATATGGGAGCGGAATTGGCGAACAGCGTTGCATTGGCGACGCTCGTGTTATGAATAGACAAGTGCCAAAAGGCGAGATCTCCTGCAAAAAGAGCGCCTGCAAAGATCAGGAGCAAGACGTCGCGGAGATTCTGTGGGCCACCGCTGCCACGTCCGTCGAAACTCAGCCAGAGGAAAAGCGCCGGTAAGGCAAGGGCAGGGCGGAAAAATGCGGTGGCAAAGGGGCCGAGTTCGCTAAGCCGCACGAAAATCGGCGATGCGCCAACCGCGATGGCACCAAGGACGAGTGCGGCGAAAGCCAGGTGGTCGGTGCGCACCGCCTGCGCGATTGTCGGTTTATTGGACATGGACCACCGGTATCCGCCGGCCAAGTGTGTGAGCCTGGTTCCTCGTTTAGCCTGCGAGGCGTTGGTCGCGCAACGCTGTTCCCGCCAATTTTTCGTCCAGCCGCCACCGAGATTTGTGCCGGAGTCTCCGGTCCCTGGATCGCTTTCGCCGTTCGCCAATTTGACTATAGTGCCGTCGATGTCAAACCGTCTCGACACTCCGACCAGGCTAAACGCGTTGCTTGGTCCAGACGATCCGCCGCCCTTCACAGTTGTGAATCCCGAGGCCGATTCGAACGTCTTGCTCGTGTGCGATCACGGTGGTGTCGCGGTGCCAGCCGCCCTGAAGGGGCTTGGCTTGGACCGGGCATTCCTGGCACGCCATATTGCGCAAGACATCGGCGCTGCTGACGTGACACGATTACTGTCGACGCGGCTCGATGCACCGGCGATCTTCTTTAGCTATTCGAGACTCGTGGTTGACCCCAACCGCCGACCGGACGATCCGACGGTAATTCGCGAGATCAGCGATGGCATTGTCATTCCAGGAAACCGCTCGCTCGATGCGGCTCACCGCGATGAACGCCATAACTTACTGCATAGACCGTATCATCGCGCTTTGGCTGAAATGCTCGACCGGGTCGAGGCGCGCGGTGTCACGCCTGCGGTTATCTCCGTTCACAGTTTTACGCCGATCATGAAGGGCTACGAACGGCCATGGCACGTCGGTATCCTGACGAATGTTGATCGTCGTATGGGCGACGCGTTAATCACCATCTTGTCGGAGAATTGCGACGTTTGTATTGGCGACAACGTGCCATATTCAGGGATGTCCCCCTACGGCTTCACAATAGAAACGCAAGCGGTACCAAAGGGTTTTCCGAACGTCCTTCTCGAGATCCGCCAGGATTTGATCGACACCCGTCATGGCGCAGAGGAGTGGGCGGATCGACTCGGAGCGGCTTTGCTGCGCGTGCTTTCAGATCGTCGCCTCTTCACACGGTTTCAGGGTTAGCCATGAGGTGCATATGCCAATAGCCGAGCAGCCTTTCACGATTGGAATCGAAGAGGAATATCTCCTCGTCGACCTAGAAAGCCGCGATCTGAGAGTGTCGCCGCCGGGTGAATTGCTGCACGAGTGTGAGGCGCTTATTGCGCCCGGAACGGGCGGCGTCTCGAGCGAATTCCTGCGCTCGCAAATTGAAGTCGAAACCGCTGTCTGCAGCACGATTAGCGAGGCAAGAGGGAACTTGTCCGGATTGCGGGCGGCAGTTAGTGGTGCCGCTGCAGGGCATGGGCTGGCGCCGATCGCTGCTTCTACCCATCCATTCGCGAGCTGGACCGAGCAACGGCATACGGACAAGGAGCGCTATAACCTTCTGGCCGAAGATCTGCAGGCGGTAGCACATCGGCTGCTCATCTGCGGCATGCATGTCCATGTCGGAATAGACGATGATGATCTGCGCATCGATCTGCTGAATCAGGTTAGCTATTTCCTGCCGCACCTGTTGGCGCTCAGCACCTCCTCACGCTTCTGGCAGGGTCGCGATACCGGTCTCATGAGCTATCGGCTTAGCGTTTTCGATGAACTTCCGCGGACCGGATTGCCCGAGCGGTTTGACAGCTTCGGTGAGTATCACCGGCATCTCGATATGCTGGTCCGCGCAGGTCTTATCGAGGACGGTACAAAGATCTGGTGGGATATCCGCCCATCTTGGAAATATCCTACGCTGGAAATGCGCATCACGGACGTCTGCACCCGTATGGACGACTGCATTACCGTGGCGGCACTGTTCACCAGTGTGCTGTCGATGCTGGTGCGTTTGCGGCGCGACAACCAGCGGTGGCGTCAGTATGCAAATATGCTGGTACAGGAAAACCGATGGCGCGCTCAGCGCTACGGCGTGACCGGCGAGTTGGTCGATTTTGGCAAGGGTGCACTTGTCCGTTATGCCGACCTGTTAGAAGAATTGATCGAGCTTGTGCGTGAAGATGCCGAACGTCTTGG
>CAZCVU010000427.1:0-2883 GCA_964501745.1 uncultured Flavobacteriales bacterium
TCACAAATGCGTAACGACGCCACCAACAACCGCCGACCCTTCACCTCAGCCGCAAGGCATCGGATCCGGACCGTAAGGTCGATGGTGCGATTTCGGATACGCATAATGCAACGGTTCACATGACGCAGTAACGCCATACCGCCGCCCGCGCATCCCTTCCTTCCGATCTACAATGTCAAAGAACACAGACAGGCATATCGGCCCAAACCAGAACCGACCTGTCAGGCCCGTGTACGCCCTTATGATGGACTAACCCGGAACCGCGAATTATAGCGACCTAGCGCCGCCGCCGCAACACTGGATAAAGCGGCACCTAGGCTTCAGCGGAGGCCCGATGTATGCCTCGCCAACCGTGTTGTCCAGGGATATTCGTGCTCCTAGCGAAGCAGCGTTGCGCTGCGGCCAGACTGGCGCCTCTGCTTTTGCTGCGTTTTGCAGCGGAGGGGCAAGCCAGCACTGGCCAAATCATGCACGACCGCGTAATCAAGCGGCCCAACCCGCCTCCGGAATACCGCCTATGGTCCTTAGCTCCTACGTCAGATTCGCCCAAACCAACGCACAACTCGTCGGATTCGGATTCCTCATGACGTTCGCCTCAAGCTTCGGGCAGACCTATTTCATTGGCGTCTTCGGGCCCAGTGTGCAGGCGGAATTTGGTCTCTCGCATTCGGCCTGGGGCTCGATCTATATGGCCGGCACGCTGGCAAGCGCCGCCCTCCTGCCCTGGAGCGGCAAGCAGATCGATCGGCTGGATCTACGGCTCTATACCATGATCGTCGTCGGGTTTTTGGCTTTCGCGTGCTTCACAGTAGCGGCAACAGCCGGTCCGCTGATGCTGATCCTGGTAATTTTCCTGCTGCGTCATTCGGGCCAGGGACTGGCAAACCACACCGCCATCACAACGATGGCACGCTACTTCGACGTCGGCCGCGGCCGCGCGATAGCGATCGCCGCGCTTGGCATTTCGGTCGGCCAGGCCGTGCTGCCGTTCGCCGCCGTCGCGGCAATCATCGCCGTTGGCTGGCGGCTGTCATATGCCGGCGTCGGCGCCGTTACCCTGGTTATCGTTCTCCCCACCGCGTTTTGGTTGCTCAAGGGTCACGGGGCCCGGCATGCACGCCATGTCGAGCGTGACGCCGCCACGGCCGGCGCTAAGAGCGCCATTGACTCATGGACGAGGAGCCAGGTCTTGCGGGATGTTCGCTTCTGGTTGTTGTTGCCTGGCATTTCTGCGCCCGCTCTCATCCTGACGGCGATGTTCTTCCACCATCTGAGCGTTGCAGAAGCGAAAGGCTGGAGTGCCGCCTGGATCACTGGAAATTACATCGATTTTTCGATCGCGATCGTCGTCACGTCGCTGATTGCCGGCCCGCTGATCGACCGTATCGGCGCTGCGCGTTTGGTGCCGCTGATGCTTCTCCCACTGGCTGCCGCGATGGTGGCGATCGGTTGGGGCCAGCATCCATTTTGGGTGCTTCCCTATTTCATTCTGGCCGGCGCAAGTTCCGGATTGAGCATGACAGCGGTCGCCGCCATGTGGCCCGAGCTCTATGGCACCGGCCATCTCGGCGCGATCAAGAGCCTGGTCGCCTCGCTCGGCGTCTTCGCCACAGCCCTGGGGCCGGTGATCATGGGCGGACTGATGGATTTCGGGCTCTCCACCGATGCGATCTGCTACATCTTTGCTGTCGCGACATTGGCTGGTACAGGCAGCATGTATTCCGCCTTTCGCCTTAAACCGGCCTCGTAGATCGCTCTTACCAAGCCGTTCTGCGAAATGGGTTGGAGCAAGGTGTAGCTTGGTCCCCGGTGCCGTCAGAGGATACCTAGGTCTCTCAGTTCCTCTGCAAGATCGGCTGGCAGATCCTCGTGCAATCCACTCGCCACAGCGAGATCTGGCGGTGCATCGGCGTCGGCAAGGTAGCGCCAGCCCTGGAAAGCCCGTTGACGGCGCGGCACGGTCCGGACAAGCGCCGGATCGAGAACCAACCGGCAGGCCTTCCGTCCCTCGCTGTTGATTGTGGGCTCGAAATCAAGCAACCGTTGCCGCACCAAAATGCGACGTTTGACGACCCAATAGATCGACCCTCCATCGGTTAGTTCGTCGGCGCGTTGCGGACGGTTTCGCGTCACATGAAACAGTTTCGCATCCTTCTGCTTGCGGCGCATTTCCACCAGCCGCCGACGCTGCCAAGTCGCCAGCTGGCCAACGCTTTCGACACCGACTGCCAGCTTCATCAGGTGAAGTGCCATCGCCGATGGATAGCATAATTTCTTGCAGGTGAGGCAGTGACAGACTCGTTCTGCCGGACGTTGCGGCCTTTACTCAGGCGAGACGCTGCGCCACCAACGCCTCAAGCTCATCCGCCACTTTGCGCGATACTTCGTCGCCATCGCCGCGGAGATTGCGTGACAGGACGACCTTCAGCGCGCCGATATGGGCGCTGACGACCTGCAGATCGCTGCTGGCCGACGCCCAATCCCGGCCTTCGATATAACGGCAGAGCGAGGATCCGACACGCGTTATCAATGGAAAGCCGAAGCTGCCACCCTGGCCGCGCATGTCATGCGCCACGTTGTAAACCTTATCCATGACGCTTCGCGGATCGTCGGGGTTGCTTGTCAGTGCATCATGCGCGGTCTGCAAGCGCTCCAGGTCGTCATTGATCCAATGGACAAACTCGACAGACAATACTTCAACGGCCTTGTCGGCCCGCGCCAACATCGCCTTCACCGAATCGCCAGGTCCAGTGTCGCCCACCTTGTCCTTTAGGGAACTCGATGGTTGAACCAATTTTGGACGTTCGTCGTCAGTCACATCTGGTACCATTTATTGTTGATGGTACGCGAGCTTTTGCCCAGAATTTCACAATACAAAGCCAA
>CAZCVU010000428.1:0-2882 GCA_964501745.1 uncultured Flavobacteriales bacterium
AATCTGTCCCAAAGGCGCTGACGTCAGACACGATAAATCCTGATTGGCCCGCAGGACCGGATTAGCATGACAGGTGAGCGGTTGCATCTCACCTAGTTACATCAACTTGGTCTCTCCTAGATCAGGGCCTCGCAAGAAATGGCGAGGCCCTTTTCTTGTCCAGGTTGCACAACCAGCTCTGAATGACCGATGACGAACCTACGACCTTATCGCCGCGCCGCGCCCGAAAAGAGGCGATACCGGCGCACCTCTGAAAGGACACCGGCAGCGTCTTGGATCTCAGTCTTACCTACCTCGCGGAAAGCCAACCCCACTCGATCGCACCTTCTTCTTCGCGTGTCATCGCCGATTACTCCCTTGCTGCCGGCATTAGAACCGGCCGGGAAACTTAGCCGGACTGCCGGGGCCGGCACAATCGCGGTGAACCGCCGGACGCTGGCGACCTAGAGGTGTGAGCAGCGGGGCCTTTTTGAGCAACACATACCGATGCAGTCGATCAATCGGGAGCGGGGTCAGCGAGGCTTGACGCAAATCAATGCCGGACTTGGCCTTCGGTTCCATCGTTCACATGTTGTGTTGCCAATTCGACGAAATTCCGCCAACGGCAGAGCCGCAATGCAGCCTGGTGGCAAAGCGTTGCGAACCATCAACCAAGAAACGGCGGTGGATATCTTCCAGGGCCTTGGTTGGCGGGTGCAAGCGGTCGAATTTCGAGTTTGGCTTTGAACGTATCGAACCGGTAAGCAATCCCCGGGGGGGGACGTGATCATGGTAGATATTTGGGAGGTAGTCCGGCGGTCGAAGCAAGGACCGATCATGCGGGAGCAGGACTTCGACCTGCAGCGCCTGGTGCCCAAGGCGCGAGAGGTGGTCCAGAAGTACGGCATCAAGTTTAACCCCGAGACCCCCGTGTCGATGGACGACGAGATGGCGGACGCCGTGTTTGAAGCCGCGATCGAGTTCTTCCTCGAGGTCGGCTGTTTCGTGAAGGGAAACAACCGGGTCATCGAATTTTCCCGCCCGGAGCTTGACGTGGCCCTGGAGGCCGCTCCCTCGGAAGTCTGGTTTGGGGAAGGCAGGGATGCCCGCTTGATCAAGCACCGGACAGTTGAGGATCCGACCCGGCCCAATCTCTGGACCTGCCCGATCTGCTTGCCGATCAGCGAGGAATGCTACTACCCCTTGGTCGAGACATATCTCTCCAATCCGCTGTGCGACGTCATCAGTGCGCCGACGCTTGCCAAAATCAACGGCGTCGAGATCGGCGTCGGTGACGCGACGGAATACTATGGTGCCACGCGCATCGCGCAGATGCACCTGGAGGCGAGACGACGGGTCGGTCGGCCTGGTATGCCGGTTATGAACCAGCCGCCACTTGGAGTGGAAGCGATCGGTCTGCTCGCTGCCGCGCGGCACCTTTCACCGCGCGAAGGGTACTACATCGCCACGATTGCCGAGATGCGCATGGACCCGGACCGGTTCACCAAGGTCGCCTTTCTCCAGGATTGGAATGCCAACCTCGGGCTGCTGTTTTCGCCCATCCTCGGCGGCATGGCCGGCGGCCCGGAAACGACAGCGGTCATCAACGTCGCCTATTTTTTCCTCGGAGCGTTGACCTCGAAGACTAACTATTTTGTGTCCTTTCCGCTCCACATGATAGGGGTGAACAGCACCCACCGCGACACCATGTGGGCGATCAATATCAGCGGCCAGGCGATTTCCCGGAACAGCAAATTTGTCAGCGTCAATCAACTTTTCACCCGGCATGGCCCAGCGACAGATCTGTGCATTTACGAATCAGCTGCCTGGGCCCTTGGCACACTGTCGTCGGGGTTCCAGCCGAGCTATCTAGGCTTCGCCGGAGGGGGCAAGTTAGATCGAGGCAACCCCTTGGATTCTCACTTGGTTGCTGAAGTCTGCCTCGCTGTCGCCGGGATGTCTCGCGAGAAAGCCAACGAACTCTGTCTCAAGTTCTTGAAAAAGTATGAGGATAAGCTGCTGCCTGACCAGGATCTCGGCAAGACCTTTCCGGAACTTTACGACCTTGAGACGCGGCAGCCGCTGCCGGAAACTGTCGATCAATACAAGCGCATGAAGGATGAGTTGGCCGGCATTGGGATTCCATTCAGCAGCTGACCAGTTGCCTCGCAAGTCGCAATGAAATTGAAGACGAAGCGCCGGCGAAGGCGGTTCGGCAACCGAATTCTGAGCTCGGTTGGAATTGAGCAGGAAGGGAAAAACTTACGGCGCGCGAAACCACGAACGGACGGATCAGTCGGACCAGCCCTATGCGGGCGGCGGCGACACGCAGCCACGGGGGTTACTCCGCATCTCCGAAATAATCCCCTAGATTTACCGTCTCGGCACCCGGTACACGTTTTCGCTCGAATTCGTGCCGACGTTCGAACGGCGCAGTGGCATCGATCCCCATCCTGCTCCAATGGTCATGGTCCGGATCGCGGTAGAACGAGGGTGTATCGGGAATGATAATGACGTCCTTGTCGGCCCGCGATCGCGTCAGCACGGCCCACATGACGTCGTCCATGTCGTAGATATCAACGTCCTCATCGACGACGGTGACAAATTCGGCCCAGGTCAATTCCGACCCCAGTGCGGCAAGTATCACCTGTCGCGCATGTCCGGCGTACTGTTGGGCAATCTTGACGACGGTATGCAGCACGAACGGATTGCAGGTGACGTCGACGATGCCCGGCAGCACCGCGCTGATTCGCTGATAAATGTTGGCGGCAACCGAAAGTTCGAGCGACAGCACCTCCTCCGACGAACCGCTCAAGATGCTGTGAAAGATTGCATCGGGCCGCATGCTGATCCCCAATACCTCGAATACCGCCTCCTCGCCGGCCGGAACATAGAACCCCATG
>CAZCVU010000429.1:0-2876 GCA_964501745.1 uncultured Flavobacteriales bacterium
TTAATTAAAATATTACTAATTAATCCCAGGTCTCCCAATCGGTCCTCGAGCGCTTTGACCTGAGGGCTGACCGCGCCCTGGGTCACATTCAGTTCTGCCGCACCCCTGGTGAAGCTGAGGTGACGTGCGGCTGCCTCGAAGGCGCGTAGGGAATTGAGGGGCGGCAGTTGCTCAAGCATGAGAAATACTAATGCTAATCTGAAATTTGATGCTTTGCCAATAGGAAAGACAATACCTAGTTCTTAACCATATTTCAAACTTCTATGGAAAATTCCCACAACTGATACGGACCTGAATTGGAGATCAGATGATCAAACCAACTCAAAATTTCTCCGGGCAGCTAGCCCTTTCTGGAGACCGCAACGGACCCCGCGTCATGGCAAAGCTAAGCGCGTTTGCCGCCGCCATTTCACGGTGGTGCGCACGTCGCCGACAGTGGCGGGCACTGATGGCGCTGGATGATCGGCTGCTGCGCGATGTCGGCCTGACACGTGCGCAAGCCGTGGAGGAAGCCTGCAAACCGCTTCGGAGCCGCATATTCCAATAACCAAGGCAATCTAGCCGCCGTCAGGCCCAGACGTTGATTTGCTAGGTTTCGGCTTGATCCAAGCGTCGCCGGCTAACTGCGGAGCCTGCCGTTATTGGGAGCGCGGTCCTCGCAGCCGCTGCGAGACTACGCCGCCGCTGTTGTATGACCTCGAAGAGGATCCGGAGGAGCTTGTCAATTTGGCCGACGGCCCGAAGCATGCCTCGCTTAACGAAGAGCTGCGAGCGGATATCCTCAAACAATGGGATGTCACGGAATTGCCGAAGAGCTGGCCTTGCTCCGCTAGCCGGACCGTATGTCGGGCGTCGCCCTGCGCGCTTTCGAGCGCGTGGAACAATACATTGTCGACTGATTTCCAGTCCGTGATTGTTGGTCCAGCGACCGCTATCATGCCGTCAAAGGCGGCAAGATCGCCGCCGCCCTGCGCCGAGCAGAGATTGACTTCGGTCAATGGGTGGCGCCGCGGCCGGTGATACAGTAGTAACAGGAACAAGCGAAAACTAATGAACGCGACACCTGCGGGGGCGAGCTATGAGTGAAACAGTCAAGTATTTGTTGGACGAAACGAAGCTTCCTAAGACCTGGTACAACATTGCTGCGGATTTGCCGGAACCCCTGGCTCCGGTCATGCACCCAGGAACCGGGCAGCCAATTGGCCCGGACGATCTCGCGCCACTGTTTCCGATGGCGCTGATCGGCCAGGAGGTAAGCAGCGATCGGGAAATCGAGATTCCAGAACCGGTACGTGAGGTCTATCGGCTGTGGCGGCCCTCGCCTTTGTTCCGGGCCCGGCGGCTGGAAAAGGCGATCGATACGCCAGCCCATATTTACTACAAATATGAGGGCGTAAGTCCGGCCGGCAGCCACAAGCCGAACACCTCCGTCGCCCAGGCTTTCTACAACAAGGAGGAGGGTACCAAGCGGCTGACGACCGAAACCGGAGCGGGTCAATGGGGCTCGGCTCTGGCCTTTGCCGGCAATCTGTTTGGCCTGGATGTCGACGTTTATATGGTCAAGATCAGTTTTCAGCAGAAGCCCTACCGCCGGGCCCTGATGGAGACCTATGGCGCGCGCTGCGTCGCCTCGCCTAGCGAGGAGACCCAATCGGGCAAGGCGATTCTCGCCGAGCATCCGGACTCAACCGGCAGTCTAGGCATCGCTATTTCCGAGGCTGTCGAGATGGCCGCTGGAAGGGACGACACCAAGTATTCCCTGGGCAGCGTCCTCAATCACGTCTTGAACCACCAAACCGTGATCGGTCAGGAGGCCATCGCCCAGTTCGAAATGGCCGACGACTACCCCGATATTGTCATCGGTTGCGCCGGCGGCGGCAGCAATTTTGCCGGTTGCGCCTTCCCCTTCATCGGAGAGGGCCTGCGCGGCGGACGCAAGGTCCAGGCGATCGCCGTCGAACCCGATGCCTGCCCGACATTGACCAAGGGAAAGTTCACCTATGATTTCGGCGACACCGGTCATTTGACGCCGCTCGTCAAGATGCACACCCTGGGCTCGACCTTTGTGCCACCCGGCTTCCACGCCGGCGGCTTGCGTTATCACGGTATGGCCCCGCTGGTCAGCCATTTGAAGGAACTGGGAGAAATCGACGCCCGGTCCTACGGCCAAACCGAATGTTTCGCTGCGGCCGTGCATTTTGCCCGGGCAGAAGGCATCGTTCCGGCTCCGGAATCCAGCCACGCAATCAAAGCCGTGATTGACGAGGCCGAAAAATGCAAGGCCGAGGGCACGGCTCGTACAATCCTGTTCAATCTGTCCGGTCATGGCCATTTCGATATGCAGGCCTATACCGATTTCTTCAGCGGCGGGCTCGAGGATGTTTCCTTCAACGAAGCTGAAATGGAGGAAGCCCTGGCCGGCTTGCCGCAGGTGGCGGCCGAATAGGTCGACAGAGTTCCGAAAGCGGTTCCCTGAATCGGGAACCGTCTTTCAGGTTGCCAACGGATTGCTGGCGGGCTGATGAAGCCTGTCCGGACCGCCGTAAATTGCGATCAGCCCATTTCAGGCGCGCCTAGAGCGTATCCTCGAGTTTCCGGTTGACCATAATCTCGGCCACCGAGGCGTTGTTGGGCAGCGCCAGCAGCGTCGCCGCCACTTCCGCCAAATCCTCCGGCTGCGTCATCAGCTCGGTCGCGCCCATTTGTATGCCGGTGCCCATCTCGGTATTGGTCACGCCCGGACAAAAGGCGACCGCCCGCACGCCGTCTTCCCAGGCGATCCGGCGCGCTGCGTGAGAAAGTGCCACGGCCGCGAACTTCGTCATGTGATAGCCTACCCAGTCGGTGCTGACGCGCTTGCCCGAAGTGGAGCAGAC
>CAZCVU010000430.1:0-2848 GCA_964501745.1 uncultured Flavobacteriales bacterium
ATCGGTTCACGGGTCCAACAGGCTGGGCACCAATTCCTTGATCGATATCGTTGTCTTCGGGCGCGCCGCCGCCTTGCGCGCCGCCGAAATCGTGGACAGGAACCGGGCGCCCGACGCCCTGCCGGACGGCGCGGGCGAAGTGGCCATCGCGCGCCTGGATCGGTTGCGCCATGCAGCGGGAAATTTGAAAACTTCCGAGATTCGCCTCAACATGCAGCGCACAATGCAGAATAACGCCGCCGTGTTCCGCACCCAAGACGTCCTCGACGAAGGATGCGAGACGACACGGCGGATCGCGGACAGCCTATCCGACATCCGGCTCGACGACCGTTCCCTGGTCTGGAATTCCGATCTTGTCGAGGCCCTGGAACTGGAAAACTTGATGGCCTGTTCGCTGACGACAATCGTATCGGCCGAGGCTCGCCGCGAATCCCGCGGCGCGCACGCCCGCGAGGATTACACCGAGCGGGACGACGAGAACTGGATGAAACACAGCTTGGCCTGGCTCGACACAGATTGGAGTGTGAGGCTCGATTACCGGCCGGTCCACAACTATACCCTGACCGACGAGATCGACTATATCGAGCCCAAGGAACGGGTTTACTAGTATCAGAGGCCTCCCGCATGGTTGAATTCACGCTGCCCGCCAATTCAAAAGTCAATAAGGGCAAGACCTTCAAGGCCCCGCAAGGGGCCGGGCGCGTGCGCAAAATGCACATCTACCGTTATGACGCGGACAGCGGGGAAAATCCGCGCCTCGACAGCTTCGAGGTGGATTTGGATAGCTGCGGTCCCATGGTTCTCGACGCCCTCATCAAGATCAAAAACGAGGTGGACAGCTCGCTGACCTTCCGCCGTTCCTGCCGCGAGGGGGTGTGCGGATCCTGCGCCATGAATGTTGACGGCACCAATACGCTGGCCTGCACCAAGCCGATCGCGGAGATCAAGGGCGATGTGAAAATCTATCCCCTTCCGCACATGCCGGTTATCAAGGATCTGGTTGCCGACCTGTCAGTTCCCTATGCCCAGTACACTTCCATCAAACCCTGGGTGCAAAACGAATCTCCGGCCTCGCCCGGCAGGGAACGCCTGCAGAGTCCGGAGGAAAGGGCCGAACTGGACGGCTTGTGGGAATGCGTGCTCTGCTTCAGCTGCCAGACCAGCTGCCCCAGCTATTGGTGGAATGGAGACCGCTATCTGGGCCCGGCCGTGCTTTTGCAGGCCTACCGCTGGATCGCGGACTCGCGCGACGAGGCCACCGGCGAGCGCCTCGACGAGGTGGAGGATCCCTTCCGCCTGTATCGCTGCCATACGATCATGAACTGCACCAACACCTGCCCCAAATCACTCAACCCGGGCCAGGCCATCGGCAAAATCAAGAACCGCTTGCTGGCCCGACGCTAAGGGTTTTTCCGTCAGATGGAAACGACCGGCGGCCGTGGTCGTTGACCGTGCCGGCCTTGGCGTGATAACCTCATTCGTAGAAAAATTAATAATAAATACGAGTAATTTATTACTCAACGGGGAGGCAGAACCATGTGGTGCCCGACTCCTTCTTGGCGTGGCCTGAGGGCCGCATCGGTGTTTTCGGTGGCGATCATGCTGGGCGCTTGCGGCGTGATTCCGACCGATTCCTATGTCAATGAAGAGGCCATCAAGCCGGACGCTATAGGCGACGCCAGGAAATTCGGGAATGAAACGGAACTCGGCTTTTCCGGTGCCTTCAAGGCCTCCACGGACATCCCGTGGGAAGTGCCGCCCGAATGCCGCAACGATTTCAATTGGAGGGATGTCAATCCGAAGGAAACATTTTCGAAAAATATTATTTGGCCGCCCGACAATAAATGGTGGAAAAAACACTGCGAGTCAAAAAAACGCCAGGTTAAGGATCAGGTTAAGGATCAGGTTAAGGATCAGGTTAAGGATCAGGTTAAGGATAAGCATTTCATTGCCCTTGCTTTTTCCGGTGGCGGCATGCGCGCGGCAGCCTTTTCCGCCGCGGTCATGTCGGAGCTTCCCAAGACGCTGCTCGACCGCGTCGATGTAATTTCCTCTGTTTCCGGCGGATCCATTACGGCCGCCCTTTATGCGGTGAGTTGCGATCCAGGCGACAGAGCCTGCCCCGCCACGGTGGAAAGCCCGAAACGCTGCGTATGGACTTATGGGAACGAAGATGTTCCACCCAACGTTGGGGAAACCAAAACAAGGAAGAACTGCGGAACCGTTTTTGAGAGGATCGATCATGATTTTGAGCTGAGCTGGTTTGGCAACTGGTTCTGGCCGGAAAATATCGTGCGCTATTGGTTCACCAATTTCGACCGCAGCGACATCATGGCCGAAACCCTTTCCGATAATCTTTACGATACCTCTTTCCTGGGTGGCGAATTTTTCCGCTTCCAGGATATCAATCCCCAAAGACCGGCGCTGATCCTGAATGCAACGAATTTCACCCAGCCACCCGATTCAAACGGGAATATGCAAACAGAAACCGATCTGTATTTCACCTTCACCCAAGAGCGGTTCAAGGAACTGAACTCCGATCTCGGCCTCTACCCCATCGCTTACGCGGTCATGGCCTCATCCGCCTTTCCCGGCATATTCCAATACGTGACTCTTCGAGATTTCAAAATGAAAAATACGTCCATTTGTTCGACGGCGGTTCGGTGGACAATCTCGGCCTCAATGCCTTGGAGAAAATTTTCATGAGTATGAAAGAGGACGAGAAAAATAGACCCCTGCCAAAGCGCGTGGTGGTCATTGAAATTGATGCCTCGCTCGGTATTCAGGGCCGTTCGGGGACTGAGTCCGATCCACGCAAAGCCTTCGATTACATCATCGATACCAATGC
>CAZCVU010000431.1:0-2847 GCA_964501745.1 uncultured Flavobacteriales bacterium
GCCACGCACGGGGCTATCAGCCCGCCGCCAGCCCTTGTTTTCGAAATGCTCGACCTTGTCGCCGGGCACAACGATCTCGGTTCCGCCGTCAGCGGAAATCATCTGAACTGTCTTCATAGTGCGGTCTCCAAATCTGTCTCTAGGGCGGCGTAATCGACCGCCACATCAATGCGTATGGTGCCGACAGGCTGTTCGCCTTCATCGACGTACTCAGCCTCGATAGTTTCAACGCGGGTATCCTTCGCCAGATTGCTGCGGCTTGGATCGACGGCTAATGCCTCCTCCACTTCCAAGGAGATAGCATCGAGGGTGTTATCGAGGCCGGAGGTCGCTACAGCGAAACCCTCGACCGATAGCGTCAGGGTGCGAAGCTGGGTTCGCGGACGCGTAATGGTGGTTGTCTCGACCTCTTCGCTCTTGGCGTAAACACAGAGGCCAGGGAGGTTAGCTGCCGCCATCGGGTAAACCCGGCTGGCATAAACCCGACTACCGGTTGTAGACAAACCGGTCAGGGCCGTGACAACATTGTCCCGTAACTGTGTTCTTAAATGAGCCAATGGGGGGCAATCCTATGAGTGTGACGCGCGTAATGGTCTTCGAAAATCCGCTACGCTGGACCGAGTTCATGAAAGTTTTTCGTGGAGCAGCAGAACCAGTATTCAAAAAGTTTAAGAGGGAAAAAGTTTTAACCCGCTGGTCTTTGACCCAAACCGGTGATCACAGCGGTGTATTGGTATTGGAATTCCCTAACAAAGCAGCGATGAATAAATACATAAAGGTGGCGTCCGTAGTCCGTAAGGATGTGTCGGACGATATTGGTATGCAGTCTTGGATATATTCAGGCTCTGTTAAAGCCAGCGGCTAATTCTTTTCCAAAACTAGAGTTGTGACGCCCGTACCTTCGGGCTGAATAACGCGAACGGTATAGGCGGTGCTGTCGACCGTGATGGCATCGCCTGAAGCCGCGCCGCTAGGCAAATCCGCCGTCGTGCAAACAAACCTAGGCTGGGCGCTGACCACGCCAACACCTGATAGCGGATCGACCTCGAAGAACTCGTTATCGAAAATGCCGTTGACTGTGCTGGCCGAGCCGCCTGTGGGCGTATAGCTCGATGCCGTGGCAAAATCGTCAGTGTCGAAAAACACCGCCCGCTCAGTCGCGCCTTCGATGGCCATCAGCTATTTCCGCCGACCGCGTTTTACTAAGGCCGGGGCATCGCTGGTCGTCAGACCAACGCTTCGATCCTTATCCGCCTTCGCCTTCGACTTCGGCTGCGCCTTGGACATATTGATCAGCGCCAACGCGTCGGCATCGCTAACATCGACAGTTTCGCCAGCAGAATAATGCTGTCCGCCGATTGCAACGTCGCGGCTCAAAATGATTTTCATCGCGCACCTCAAAAAGTTGGGGAGAGGCCGAAACCCCTCCCCGATAGATCAGACCGATTAGGTCGTGGTGTAATCCAGGCAAGCCGCGAACGACTGGGCGTGGCGAACAGCCACGTCAACATCCTGAAGTACGATCACGCGGGTATTGCCAGCTGATCCGCCAGTGTATGGATCAACCAGAACATCCGGTGACGACCAGAAGGCCAGCATCAGTTGCGAGAAGTCGCCAAAGATTATCGCCGAGCAAGTGCCCGACGTTGAACCCTTGGTCAGGTCAGACGGCACATGCGTGGTGATCCCCAAGGGATAGCCATAAAGGCGGTCCCAAGGCGCTTCCATAATCATCACTGAATCGCCAGAACCCTTAGCGGTCGATGACAATTTAGCTTTGACCTTTGGATTGGTCAGGTAGGCCAAATTGTTCGTGAGCGCCGCGTTGTCGATCTCGACCTCTTTGACGAGGTTGACAGCAGACGCCCAGGTCGGCGCGCCGCCATTAGTACCAATCGCCACTGATCCGATGCCCGACGTTTGCGTGATGCCGGTCGGCTCGTTCGAGCCACCGCCCTCAATCGTTACGTCTTCCAACTTAGCAGCAACGGCATTCAGCAGATCGTCACGAACAACCGCCTCGGCTGATGGATCAGATTGCGCCATCAACTTTCGCGAAATATCCGTGAAGGCGCCCAGCGTTTTCGGTGCCAGCGTGACAGCGGCAAAAGTCTGGTTGACCTCCGCTACCGCCGAGCCTTCACCAACGAACGCCGCAGAGACGCCAGCGCTGAGTTTCGGGATTGAGATATCACCCTTCAGACCCGACATGATCCTTGCACCCAGACCCGCCGTAACTAAACGGCCTCTCAGGGCTTCAATGAACTCACTGCCAAGATGATCGGTCCCTTTCAAATACCCGCCGTCAGCGTCGGTTCCAGCGATGAGGTTACGCTGCCCCCAAGCAGACGCCGGAGCGAAAAAGCCTTTGGGTGTACGACCAGATTGTCTGGCAATCTCATCGCTGACCTCGCGCTCATAACCGGCTTCACGCCAATCACCAGTGGCCGACGCCCTGATCGCACGAATGAACGAAAACTGACGCTCGTCCTTCGCGGAAATATCAGGTTCGGCAACTTCGAGCGGTTTCGCGTCTCCGATGGCCTCTAACAAAACGCCACGGAATTGCTCGACCGACAGGCCTTTGCCAATCGCATCCTCGGCTAAGTCGCGCCGATTGTGCTTCGAACCAAGGGCTAGAATCTCGCCCGTCGCCTTGGCATATTGTGCGCGGGCGTCGGCGGCTGCCTCTGCCCGCACTTCGTCGACATTGATGTCGACTTTGGTTTCATGTTCCATGATTTTCTCCTCCGGAACGGTTTCGACTGAAGCAGATCGCCCGACGCCGACCGTTTGGTCGGCTGGTATCGAAACAATCGATGCTTCCATTGGCGTCCATCGCGTCGC
>CAZCVU010000432.1:0-2844 GCA_964501745.1 uncultured Flavobacteriales bacterium
AACAAAATCCGCCGCGCGCCAGTCATTCCGGCCCACTTGGCTGAATACGGTGGGCCCAAATGACTTAGCTAATGCGTTAAATCAAATACGCAACGTCGCGCCGGCCCTCATTGAGCACCCAGTATTCAGGCGTCTTGAAACTGCAGCTCGGCGTTAGCTCGGTTCGAGAAAAGCAGACATCTGTCCCGAACGGCAGATAAGTGTGATTATCTTGCGTTCGGATCGGGTTGATGGCGAATCGCGCCCGCATTCGGGAACACGTTGACCGCCCGACGCCGTTAACGGACCCCGCGCTCGCTGCCCGCCGAGAGGAGCACACGCGACACGTCGACGGAGTTTCGGGTGTCCCAGCGAGGGGCATGCGCGCGCGAGCCTACCGTCTTTCCCAGCGGACCCCACCAACGCCTTTCGGGAACACTACGTCTTCCTTGCGGCCATCCACCGGCTTTCCGCATAAAAAGTGAGTGCACCGAGAACTGTCATAATTCTCGTAGTCAAAATCCGATGGAAACGCGGTGAACGAATACGTCACCCAGTTCGGCTCTTCGAAGGCTAGATGGCGGTGCTCAGCCTTCCGGCGGCGATGCAGGACGGGGCCCGCTACAAGAGCTGTGATCGCAGCGATGTACAGAACGTATTCCATCAACGACCATTATGGCGGGCCCTGGCCGCATGGCAAGCGGAGAACTCAAACTGTCAGAGCCGTGGCGATCACCAGATCATCGTTCCGGTGCCGCGCCGGACCCGGCCGGGCGGCGTCAATCACGATACGGGCCGCCGCGTCTTTGAAGCGGCAACGCCATCGACGCCTTGCGGTCAATGTCGCGTCGTGTCGCATTCCTCGTCATCGTCGCCACGTTCGGCGGCGAGAGCGTCGAGAGCTGCGAGTAGGGCTTTCTGCTCGTCGTAGCTGAGGCTGTCGTAGACATTCGCTTCCGCCTCGATGTGCTGCGTCGCCTTGCCGTAGCCGCGATCCAGGATGCCCTGCGATGCGGCGACGCGGGAAGTCGAGCACCAGCGCCAGAAGATTTCGATAGCCGTCGCTGAGTTGCGCCAAATCCAGAGCCTGCGGTGGGCCCTCGGAGTTTCTAAGGTCAACCATCAGGCGTGGCGGACTACCGTGGAAGTAGATGCGCTGCACTCCCTCGATCGTGCTCTTCAAGGCCTGCCGGATAGCATGTAAGCTTGAAAATCCAGTCGGATCGAATTCTCGACTGTCGGCCCGAGCGCGTAGCTCTTCATTTTCGCGCAGATAGAGCCACTGGCACATCGCAGTGAAATTGGCGCCGGCATTTAAAGCGTTGGCAAAGGCCTCAGTTCGGGACAGCTCGATCTTGAAGATGTCCCCGAGATCCGGCATTCCGTTGATGCGCCGGCTTGCGCGGTAATATGCCACGACTGGTAAGGGAATGAGCGCCTGAGACGAACTCGCGCCAATTTCCTCCCAGATTGCTCGGAAATATTGGTTCAATCGTGAAAGCCGCTCCGAAGCGCGTGTGTCGTAGTTGAAGGTGTTGGGGCGGCTGAATCGAATATGCTCCGACCATTCCAGAGTTGCCGGTTGGCCTGTAACGGATTTCTCGGGAAACCCATCGACCGGGTAGAAATCTTTGGCGGTGGCGCGCACCTGTACAAACGATTGCCTTCCGCCTAAAGGATCTTTGGTGCTCGGATCGATAAATATGTCCGTGGGCTCAAGCGCCGCGCCCTGAGCAGCGCGCTGGCGTTTCCCACCCGAGCCATTCGCAGCGACAACCTCATAGAGAGCTATAGCGATGGCATCGAGAATGCTGCTCTTGCCGGCGCCGTTCGCGCCCACGATGACGTTGATGTCCGGCTGTAGGTCGATCGCCAAGGACTCGAAGCAGCGAAAGTAGGTGATCTCGATCTTCGAGAGCTTCATTGGGGCTCCCCCGCACGCGCCAAAATCTCTATGAAGCTGTAATTGACGCTTGCCGCTTGAAAGTCCAGTTCACACTGGAACGGCCGCTGAACGTAGTCGACTTTGTGTTTGTTGTCGCCCTCGAACTCGACGATGCTAAGGGTGAAATCATCCAGCTTGTTCGGCAAGCACAGGATTTCATTACACGTTTCGGCGATGGGGCCGCGCCTGCGGCCAGACCCTTGACTTCGTTGAACCGCAGCCGGCCAGTGCCGGGAATGCGGCTTTCGATGTCGTAGCCAACCTCAATGGGTTTCTTGCGGTACGGGACAGTGGTCGTGGGACAGGGGTCGTCACTGGCCGCCTTCCTTTCGAATTTTCAGGCGCTTGTCTCCCATCTGCTCGATCAGCCCGGCGGCTTTCATCACGCAATCGAGGCTGATCGGGGGGACTTCATCCTGTGCCTTCAGATAGCCAGCAAGGTACTCGGCAGAGGGATTGGCAATCCCGAGCCGCTCACAAATCAGATGACACACGGATTCTGCCTCGAACTCACGCACCTCAAGTTCCAGCCCCCGGCGATCCGGCCACCATTTCTCATTGGGGGTGCCCAAGTGCCCGCAATAGAGGTGGGCAAGCTCGTGCACCAGTGTTGCGTACCGGGATTCGGAGGAGTGATTGGCGTTCAGCTCAAGGTGATAGCGGGCCGGCACTCGGACGAATTCGGCGCTGGGTTTTGTCCGTGTCTGAAACTGCAAAGATCTCCCCGAGCTTCTGATCCGAATGGAGCCCGCGCTTTGAGAGCCGGCGGGTCGCTCGACGACGTCAATTCCGTCTCGCTTCGCATTCTCTTCCGTTCGGCCTAGCTCCGAGCCGATGCGCCCTTGCCTGACTTCAAACGGGTTGGTCACGTCTTGCGGCAGATCAGGCGCGTCCTCTTCGGGCTCGGTCTCCGCCACGTC
>CAZCVU010000433.1:0-2839 GCA_964501745.1 uncultured Flavobacteriales bacterium
TTAGCGCCATGTTTCTTGTCATCGACACAGGTAATACCAACACCAAATTCGCGCTCTGCGAAGGCGATGTGACGCACACGCTCTGGCGATGCGAGACCAACCCACGCCGCACGCCGGACGAATACTTGGTCTGGCTCTCGCAATTGATGGAAACGGAAGGTGTCGAACGCGGCGATATCACAGGCTCGATTATCTCCTGCGTCGTCCCCGACGCCCTGGATAATCTGGTTGGGCTGTGTCGGCGGATTTCGACAAAGCCGCCAATCATTGTCGGTGAAGCCGGCGTAAAACTGGGCATTGAAGTTTTGATCGACCGGCCGGATCAAGTCGGCGCCGACCGGCTTGCGAACACGGTCGGGGCCTATGGCCGCCACAAGGGACCGCTGATCGCTATCGACTTCGGCACGGCGACGACCTTCGACGTCATCGACGGCGACGGAAATTACCGCGGCAGCGTTTTCGCGCCGGGCATAAATCTCTCGCTCGAGGCACTGCATATGCGGGCCGCCAAGTTGCCGCGTGTCGAGATAAAACCACCCAGCCGCATCATCGGCAGGTCGACGGAAACCGCCATGCAATCGGGGTTGTATTGGGGCTATGTCGGCATAATCGAGGGCCTGGTCGCACGCATACGGGCTGAGTACGGCGACGCCATGGGCGTAGTTGCGACGGGTGGACTCGCACCGCTGTTCACCGATGCGACCGACGCCATCCAGCAAGCCGATCCCGATATGACAATCCGTGGGCTGCGTATGATCTACGAGCTCAATCGTTGACGGATTTTCTTACTGACGGTGTCCCTGGCGCGGACGAACTGCTTTTTGTGCCACTTGGTGGAACCGGCGAAATTGGCATGAACCTCAATCTCTACGGCCATGCAGGCAAGTGGCTGATGGTGGATTTGGGCGTCATGTTTCGCGACAAAGCCGTCTATGGACTCGAAGTCATTATGCCTGATCCCAGCTTCATCACGGAGCGGCGCGGCAATTTGGCAGGCCTTGTGTTGACGCACGCCCACGAAGACCACATTGGCGCTGTGCCATATCTCTGGCCCCGTTTTCGATGTCCAATCTACGCCACGCCGTTTACGGCAAGCGTCGTGACACGGAAGCTGCGACAGGCAGGCCTCGCTCAACGAGCGCCGGTCACGCAGCTGCCGATGTCGAGCAGATTCGAGGTCGGGCCGTTCGCGATCGAGCTGGTGAACCTCACACATTCGATTCCCGAGCCCAACGCCGTCGTTATTCGCACGCCGTTTGGCACGATCGTTCATACCGGCGACTGGAAACTCGATCCCGAGCCGCTGGTTGGGCCCTCGACGGACGAGGCGGCGCTTGCCAGCGTTGGGCAATCCGGCGTGCTCGCTACGGTCTGCGATTCGACCAACGCCCTGGTTGCCGGTCGATCGGGCTCGGAAGCGGAACTAAGGCAAAGTCTGATGAACCTGACCGGCCGGTTTACGCAGCGTGTGGTCGTTGGCTGCTTTGCCAGCAACATCGCGCGGCTGGAGACCTTGGCGCAGGTTGCCGCGGCGCATGGCCGTCACGCGGCCCTGGTCGGCCGCAGCCTCTGGCGCATGCATGACGCGGCCCGGGAAAACAGCTATCTGGCGGACACGCCAACATTCCTGACGCCGAACGAGGCCAGCTATTTGCCACGCGACAAGGTCCTGTTGATCTGCACCGGCAGCCAAGGCGAAGCGCGCGCAGCGCTGCCGCGGATCGCTGCCGGACACCACCCCGAGATAACTCTTGATGCGGGTGATGCCGCAATCTTTTCAAGCCGCATCATCCCTGGTAACGAAGCATCGATCGAGCGGCTACAGCTCCGATTGCGGTCAATGGGCATCGAAGTCATCGCAACCGGCGACGAGTTTGTCCATGTCTCCGGCCATCCTGCACGCGATGAATTGACCCAGATGTATCGGTGGCTGCGTCCGCATGTTGCAATTCCGGTCCACGGCGAGCCGGCGCACTTGGACGCACACGCGGCGCTGGCGCACGACTGCAAGGTGCCCAAAGTATTGCGGATCGGAAATGGCGACATGGTTCAGCTTGCACCGGGACCAGCGCAGGTCGTCAGCAGCGTCCCAACCGGGCGGCTGGGCGTCGAGCGGGGCAAACTTATCCCACTCGCTTCCGATATTGGCCCGGCCGGCGGGGCGGCAGACTGGCAGGAGGAAGTCGCGCCGGACCTAGCGGAAGTCGGTGAATGATCTCTGTTGCAGTGAGTCGCAATAAACGCGTTCGCACCAGCCATCAGCTGTTTACATGATCGGACGCCTCAATCATGTCGCCATCGCCGTGCCGGATCTTGACGCGGCGACCACAATATATCGCGACACGCTTGGTGCCAGAGTGTCACAGCCGCTCGAACAACCCGAGCACGGTGTAACCGTCGTCTTCGTCGACCTCGGCAACACGCGCATCGAACTGCTTGCGCCGCTTGGCGCGGATTCACCAATCGCCAACTTCCTGGCGCGGAATCCCGACGGCGGCGTTCATCACATCTGTTACGAGGTCGCCGATATCGCCGCTGCGCGTGACCGTCTTGTTGGTTCGGGCGCCCGAGTGCTGGGGACCGGAGAATCGGAGACCGGTGCCCACGGCAAACCGGTACTGTTCCTCCACCCCAAGGATTTCTGCGGTAGCTTGATAGAATTGGAACAGGCCTGACATATGAATGTCGTAACCGGCCTCGTGACCTTTCTTATTATTTGGTGGCTAGTCCTGTTCATGGTGCTTCCCTGGGGCAATCGGCCTCTTGAAAGCCCGGAATCGGGTCATGTCGCGAGTGCGCCTGCGAAACCGCGCATCGGGCTCAAATTCTTGGTCACAAC
>CAZCVU010000434.1:0-2834 GCA_964501745.1 uncultured Flavobacteriales bacterium
TGAGTTTGTGTGAGTCGGTCGTTACGGTGAAATACAGATCACGCCTTTCGATATCGGCATTGCCACTTCCAGCGTTCTCTGAGATCACCGCATCCCGTCCTCCGCGAAATACGGACACGCCCTTATAGCTTTGATGTTGCGGGATTTCTAGCGCTTCTAGGAATGAGGCGCATAAGCCCATGCTATCGATCAAACCCGCGCCATTATCAGTTTTGCCCGACGGCAGGTTGCCAAAATCGCAAACTAATACCATCGGTACTTCGATATCCTCGCGATATGTCCGCATTCCGACATACTTCTTCTTCCGCGGCGACAGAGCATAGTCGGCGCCATGATCGCCGGTAATAACGATAGTAGTCGATTCGAGTTGACCGGTTTGTGCTAGCGCTTTGAACAACTTACCCAAACAACTGTCGACATACATAATTGCGGTATCGTAAGTCCACCGGCGCTTTGTTAAACCCGTCAAACGCGCCAACCACCAACGCGGCAAATAAGTCATGCGGTGAAGCATATGCAACGGTCGGTTCCAACACCGGCAATCATGCGCGTCCATCGCATGCATATGGACGTACCAACGTCGGTCCTTATTCTCCAAAACAAAATCCACTATGCCAGGCATCACCTCTCCGCATTTGACCTGGTAGTGGCTATCGAACACGATGGGGAACCACCATCTGTATGCCGCCCAGCGCTGGATCCGCGTTGCAATCGACGCCGTCGCACGCGCCAAGAACAATGTGCTTGGATTGACTGAGCGCCGTCCCAGGAAGCGCCAATAAACGCCCGCCGGAACACGTTCCAATTTCTCAATGACCAACATCGGCTCAGTTTCGAGCAATGTGCGCTCTGCAGCACACCCCCTTGCAACAGCCGAATTGATCCGATGTAGGACGGGAGGCCAGAGCGATTTGTCGTGCCTGGAAATACCCTCTTCGAGCGTTTCCAACAGCAACCCCAACTCTTTTTGAACGATCTCGACGGCTTCTTCCCGCGTGCGCTTGCCTTCCCGCCAAAGCCCTATCTCATACGCAAGCGCCCTTGAGATACGTTGCTCCAACAGTGTCCGATAGTCGGTGGTAGTCCTAATGCTGTCAAAGCCCCGATCGAAACCCATCGTTACGCCGATTTGATTGCTTGACGACATTAGGTGTGTTTCAAAGCCCGCATCCTTCAGGGACTCAACAAAACTCTTCGGGCGATCCCTAATTCCGTTGTTGTAGCCGCCATAGTCGAGTGGGTAGCTCTGTGTAAACAATGATGGCAGGACGAATTGTGTTGATTGCGCATTGGTAATGCACTTCCGAACAATCCCTCGCTTCGCGATTGATGCCATATTTGGCGCTAAAAACTCTGCACTCTTGGGGTCCTCGAGTACGTCAAAACGCAATGCGTCTACCAAGAGAAACAATGCTTTCTTCTTAGGCGGTGCGCCCATCGACGACGACATATCTTGTGTGTTGGTTTTGTCCATTACCGCAAAACGATGTCGGGGCCTGGTATCCGGTGCGACCACTTAAAACGCTAAAGACTATTACTGGAATGTTCTTACTAAGTCTCGTTTGATGCGCACATCAAGCCAGAATAATTGAACACAATTCCCGCGAAATCTTGATCACAAGTATTATGTTCGCAGCACTGCTGGCCCAGTACATCCCGCCCAGAGGCGATCGCTTTCAAAAAAACTTGGAGAAGCAGCTTGTGCAAAGCTACCGCAGTCAGGGTGACAACACCCTAACGTATTATTCGGTAAGTTACTTAACTGCCTAATTCGTGTCAAGAAATCGGGCGCCGGAGACATGATGTGTTGACCAGTTCTAAAGCATTGTTATAAGAGGACAGGCATTTCAAGAACGAGTAATTGCTGTGGTGATCTGGATTACTGGCCTGTCCGGCGCCGGTAAAACGACTGTTTGCCAGACAATCATGTCGATGGCTAAAGAGTCGGTCCCCGAATTGGTAATGCTTGATGGTGACGCCGTTCGTGAAATCTTTGACGATCAACTTGGCCATTCGGAACCTGACCGTGTGCGCCAAATCAAGCGAATCCAGCGCCTTGCGCGTGAGCTTGACGCGCAGGGTCTTGTAGTCCTCGTTGCAGCGTTGTACGCCCATCCAAAATTACTGACATGGAATCGCGAAAACTTTGATGAGTATTTCGAAGTTTATCTTGATGTGTCACTCGACGTTGTGGAGAGCAGGGATCCGAAGGGCCTTTATGCAAAAGCGCGTGCTGGAGAGATGAAGCACGTCGTTGGTTTGGATATTCCGTGGCTCGCGCCATCAAATCCAAATCTGCAGATAGACATGTCCGAAGAAGTATCGCCGCGTGAAGTCTCAAATCGCATTATTGAGAACATTCCGGCGCTGTCGGTGAGAATGGTTTCGGCTGCCTATAGTGCCTAATCTCACCCTGAATTATTCTCAATACATGGAGTTCGAGAAGCTCGCACTTGGAGCATTCGCCCCGCTGAACGGTTTCATGAATGAGGACGCCTTCCGATCAGTCGTGTCGGAGATGCGTCTTCCCTCCGGAGATCCGTTCACGTTGCCAGTGCTGCTCGACGTGAAGGAGGACGAAATACAGAACCTCCGTGGCAGCTCTGCCGTTACGCTAACTTACAACGATGTGACCGTTGGGTCTTTCGTGGTCGAAAGTGCCTTTACCTGCGACAAGGATGAGGTGTGTCTGTCAATATTTGGTACGACATCCTCTGGGCACCCTGGCGTTCGCTTTTTCCATGAGGGAGGAGATTGGTTTCTCGGTGGACCAGTGAAACTAACGCAACGGGTCCGTAACAAGCTGTCGGGCTATGAGTTGACGCCAAGTGAGG
>CAZCVU010000435.1:0-2823 GCA_964501745.1 uncultured Flavobacteriales bacterium
GGCCCGGAAGAAATCTATGACTTCTGCACGGTCTCCTCTTCTTTTTACACGGAACTCGCATGCTGGTTCGACGACGCGAACATTGAATGGCTGGTCCATGAGGAATCGCTGCATTTACTCAACGAAGATGAACTAGCTCAGACGTAATCGACAAGTTCGAGCTCGGATCAAGAGAGGGCGACACGCCCCGCCGGCCTGCCAGCATTGGCAAGGTGGTGACCGCGAGAGCAGGGTACGGCCGTTGGCAACTAAACCAGCCAATGCCGTCTGTGTCGCCCTCCGCCGAGCGACCAGTGGAGGATTTCTCATGACCAAAACGACCGGCGATGACTTTCTTCGGAAACACGGTATTGAAGTTCCTGAACCGTCGTCATTGGCCGTCATTCATGCCGAGCCGGTGAGCCTAATTCCACGGGTGACTTACATATTCTCCGACCTAGCGAAGGAAATGCTCGAACCTCTTATCGAAGGTCGAGGTCAAACCGTCGACCAGCTCTTGGCTCAGCTCGCGAAAGACAAGAAAGCGCCGGGATATTCGATCATTTTCTTCTTTGATCAATCATACTTCATGGCACCTCATATTTTGACGGTCCGATTGTCCGTCGAAGAGATCGCGATGCTTTGCTACCACGAGAAACCGCCACACAGCTTGGAGGCGCCACCCCCAGTCGGCGCACTGGTCGTGGCGGATATCCCAACACTCACCCATCTATCGACGCGATCGCCATTTTTGGGGCAACTCTTGCCGATCGCAGACGGCCCGAAGGACGACAGCATTTGGGTCTACTTCCTCGGACCCGGGAAAACGATGAAGATTGTCGCGAAGGAAGCGGTAGATATTCCAATAAAGACCAGAGAGCCGGTGACGGTGGAATGATGAGACAGCGGGGCCTACGAAACCTCATCGAATTTGAGGGCTAACTCAGCACGGAACCTGCGGCAGCTACGACCTATTCGCCGTGTGTATTCCCAACCTGCTCCGGTTTTGATGCGCAGAAGCGCGCGACGGCACTACCCCTTTCGGGTCGAACCAGCCGGTGAAGACCTCGCGGCCGCCCTGGCGTCACTCCAAGCCCTGGGGTTGGAGGCGACCAGGCCAACATGGGCCTGGTCGCCTATCCAAGTTATCGATTTTTACCTACGTTGCCCGAGGCATACTTATCCTTGAATTGGGCCACCCAGTCTGTCTTGACGGCCTGAACGCAGGCGGCCCAGGTAGCGCCCTCTGATCCGTACTGGAACCAGAGTTCCTGTGCTTGTTCTCTGACACGCCTGTCCGTCGGCGTTTCTGCCTTGCGCTGCGCCAGCAGCATCTCGAGCGTCGGGTTCGCCCGTCGCTCGCGACGCATCAGGTTTCGGAATTTTCTGGAGACTCTCATGTCGCACCTCTTGACCACAGGCACGAGGGCGCAACCGTCCTGGTGAACGCCGTCAGCCAAATGGATTCAACGAGGTGCTGAGAGAAGTCAGATCATGATGCGCGCATTCTAAGGGGGCCCGGATCGAAATTCAATCGGATATTTTGAGCGTCGCGACCTCACTCTGAACGGTGACCAACAGCTTCACCGCGTCGTCAAAACTGCCGGTGACATCAATTGCGCCGACGGCCACCATCAAGTTCTCAGGCAGGCCAAAATCCTCCACCAGATTTTGGTCCGGGTCTTGCCATCCGTCGTTTTTCGTGAGCTCGCCATAGTGATCGCGGACCCGGTCGAGGTAGGCTCGATTGTCATTCGTGTATCCGATGACGAGCTTTCCTAGCGCGTTTGCGTACCCAATTTCGTAGGCCGTTCCCACGTCCATGCTCGGGCCCCGAAAGGCCGACATGTTGGCGATCACCGCGTCGCATTTCTCTATGAGATCGACGTTCGTGTTGTAGATGGTCTCTGCCGCTTCCCAGCCGGTGCCCGTCGGAGGTTTCTTGTCCAATGGCGAAGTGGCCTTGATACCGTGCTTCTTGCAGATTGCTTTCATATCGTCGAAAGCTGCCTGAGGGTCGGGTAGAAACACTTCGGGGCCGGCGAGATATACCTTCAGCATCAAAACTTGCTCATCTTAACGCTAGCGGAAGGGGATTCGCACGGAAGGGTCCGGAGGATCAATGCGCGTACGATTTTGCCAGGTGCATCTTCACCATCCATTCTCGGGCAAGCCTCTGCGCATTCTGGATCTGAGCCGGCTTCATATTTTTCTCGACCATATCCCGAAGAGATTTTGCCGTTGAATGCGAATGTGAAGAAGCAATGGTCCACCAAATGTGAGCCTGCGTATAGTCTTGCGGCAGACCATGTCCGTTAAAGAACATGGAACCCAAAGTTTTTTGGGCGAAGGCATTCCCCTGTTCGGCGCCGAGTTTAAGCCACTTTGCGGCAGTCTCATAATCTTGGCGAACACCATGTCCTTCGCGGTACATCACGCCAAGGAGGGTTTGGGCATCAGCGTTCCCCTGCTCGGCCGAAAGGCTGTACCATTTTAGAGCACTTCCGTAATCCTGCTGGACCCCGACACCGTGGTGAAAAAAGATACCCATATTAACTTGGGCGATGGCGTCGCCCTCTTCAGCGGCGAGTTTGTACCATTCTGCGGAAGTCTCGTAATTCTGCGGAACAGTGTGCCCTAGGCCATATGACAGACCGAAATAAGACTGGGCGTCGATCGTATCCTTTTCTACGTGTCGTCCGTTTTCCTTAAACGCGGTTGGATAGCCTCCATTCCTGTATGTTTCTTCCGCATTCTGGGAGTTGATAGCGATTGCGAGATATCCGACTAGAAAAGAAACCAGTAAACCCGGAATGATGATTTGTCGGCCCATGTCAGAATTCT
>CAZCVU010000436.1:0-2821 GCA_964501745.1 uncultured Flavobacteriales bacterium
GGGACTCTTCGACGCACAAGTCTATTTCGAAGGAGGTTCCGCGGTCGGCGGCAACGGCCTGCAGCCAATCAACTGCCAGTCTGGGAGCGGAAACAACCGGTCGACGCATGAAGATCGCATACGTCACTACAGCATCGCCAAATCGTTCGACGACCTCCCTGGTGCGATTGAAATAGACGTCCGTCCAACGTTGGTGCGCCGGCGGCTCGCCCTGCGGCGGCGCACCGTCGCCAACATCTACAGTCTCAGGAGGCCGCTGCGAGGCGCGTTGACGACGCAACTCGGTGCTCCTTCAGCGATTCCGCGATCAGGAATGCCAGCTCCAAAACCTGGTTGGCATTAAGCCGCGGGTCGCAATGAGTGTGATAGCGGTGGGACAGCCCCTCCTCCGAGATCGCCTGCGCACCACCAAGACATTCCGTCACATCCTGCCCAGTCATCTCGAAGTGGACCCCACCGGCGTGGCTGCCTTCGTCCTGATGCACGGCAAAGAAGCCGCGCACTTCCGCAAGGATGCGGTCGAACGGTCGGGTTTTGTAACCATTTGATGACTTGATCGTATTGCCGTGCATCGGATCGCAAGACCAGACCACCGAGCGGCCCTCGCGCTCCACCGCGCGGACCAGCGGCACCAACTTGCTGGACACCTGATCGTGTCCCATGCGTGCGATCAATGTCAGCCGCCCGGCTTCATTGGCCGGATTGAGAATGTCGATGAGCCGCAACAGATCGTCCGCTTCCAACGTCGGGCCGCACTTCAGTCCTAGCGGATTGCTTATCCCCCGCATGAATTCGACGTGGGCGCCATCGACCTGCCGTGTGCGGTCACCGATCCACAGCATGTGCGCGGAGCAACCGTACCAGTCGTCCGTCAGACTGTCCTGACGCGTCAACGCCTCTTCGTATGGTAGCAGCAGCGCCTCGTGACTGGTGAAGAGATCGGTCTCTCGCAGCTCTGACAAGCTGTCGCCGGTCAAGCCGCAGGCTTCCATGAACCGCAAGGCTTCACTGATACGTTCGGCCATTTCCTCATAGCGCTCACCTATCGGGCTGGCGACAACGAAGTCCTGGTTCCATTGGTGAACCTTGTGCAGATCGGCAAACCCGCCCTGGGCAAACGCGCGTAGCAGATTGAGCGTTGCCGCTGCCTGATTGTAAGCAAGCACCATACGGTGAGGATCGGGACGCCGTGTATCGGCGTCAAACTCAATACCGTTTATGATGTCGCCCCGGTAGCTCGGCAGTTCGATGCCGTCTTCGACCTCTGTCGGCGCCGAGCGCGGTTTTGCAAACTGACCCGCCAACCGCGCGACCTTAACAATCGGACAAGCCGCGCCAAATGTCAGCACCACCGCCATCTGCAGCAGCACTTTGAACATGTCGCGGATGTTGTTGGCGCTGAACTCGGCGAAGCTCTCAGCGCAGTCTCCGCCTTGCAGCAAAAACGCCCGTCCGGCAGCCGCATCGGCCAGTAATGCCTTCAGTCCCCGCGCCTCACCTGCAAAGACCAGCGGCGGAAAACTACGCAGCGCTTCCTCTGCCTTTGCCAAGGCAGCCGCATCCGGGTAGTCCGGCACTTGCTGGATTGGCTTGGCCCTCCAGCTTTCCTTGTTCCAAGTTGCGGCCATAGCCGCCTCCCTATACTCGTCTTCGTTCTCGCGAACCCGCTAATTCCCAAAGGCACCCACTGTGCACACCGATGCAGAGGGGTTGATTACTGACGACACTTCCGTCGTGCATGTAACGTCCGTCTTTATGCGAAGCCAATGCTCCGCTGACGATGTCACAGCCTAGGGAGCGAAGGGTATACGCTGGTTGGCTTTGGTATTCCACAGATATTCCATCATAGACCATACGCAAGGTTGCTCGGATTTTGTTACGATCGGAGACAAACTGCCGGTCTGCGGCATATGATCGAACAAGCCACCGCCCATATCGGACCGAAATGTTCGACTATCGAAGATGACTGACCCGGCCCTCGATCAGCTAAAAGACCTGCTGAACGCGAGCGGCAGAGTCGTCATCTTTACCGGTGCCGGCATTAGCACGGAATCGGGAATTCCCGATTTCAGGAGTCCTGGTGGCATCTGGACGAAGTACCGGCCGATCGACTTCAGCGATTTTATGAGCTCCGAGGAGATGCGGCGACAATATTGGAACCGCAAGTTCGCGACCGACGACGATCTGAAAGCGGCGCGGCCGAACCGCGGCCACCGCGCGGTCGCTAAGCTCATCGAGAGCGGCAAAGCCAGCTGCGTCATCACGCAGAATATCGATGGCCTGCATCAGTCATCCGGCGTACCGGACGAGAAGGTTGTCGAACTGCATGGCAATACGACCTACGCCTCCTGTCTCGACTGTGGCACCCGCTACGAACTTGGTCCTATCAAGGAACGGTTGCAGGCCGACGAGACCGTGCCGGCTTGCGATGCATGTGGCGGCATCATCAAGACCGCGACGATATCGTTTGGCCAAGCGATGCCCGAGGCGGCAATGCAGGTTGCAGAGGCGGAAACCAATCTTGCGGACCTCTTTATCGCCATCGGCTCGTCGCTGGTGGTCTTCCCAGCGGCCGGATTCCCACTGCTTGCGGCCCGCCATGGTGCAAAGCTGGTGATCCTCAACCGCGAACCCACCGCGATGGACCCCCACGCCGACCTCGTTCTCAATCGCGAAATCGGACCGACACTTGGCGAGGTTGTCGGCGTAAACTAATTCGCGCTAACCCAAGCAGAGAATGGAGACAGTCGTCGATGTCGTGGTCAGCGTCCGAGCTTCCCAGGCAAACTCATGCTGCGGTAGCGACACCCATCAGGACAGG
>CAZCVU010000437.1:0-2817 GCA_964501745.1 uncultured Flavobacteriales bacterium
CAATGGGAAGACCTCGGTAACCCCCTAGGGACCCACGCGCGCTGCAACGAGATTCATAGCCTTGGAGTCTTCGGAGGCGCTATGCATATCGGAACAAATCCGTTGGGACGGGTGGTAAAACTCGAAGATGGCAAGTGGCGCGACACTGGAGAGCTTGGCGATAGTCGAGAGGTAACCGCGCTCGCAGCCTACAACGGCTGTTTCTACGCCGGAACGCTGCTATGGGCCGACGTATATCGCCAAGAGCGCGAATCGCGTTGGCAGCTTATGCAACGCTTCCTGGACGAGGACGTAGATCCTGGATCGCTAGCCGGACGAGTGCCGGGCATCCTCATACCTCGGGATTGGGTATCTGATTGGGCGCTCACTTCAAGCTTGACCGTGTTTGGAGGCGAGTTGTTTGCGTCCACCTCAAGTTGCTGGGATGGGTATCGAAGTGACCAAGGATCCCGAGGACGCGTGTATCGCTTTCGGGCCGGGCAAAACGCCGCCTACGATCGTGACATGGGTCCAGGATGGAAACACGTAGTAGCCGTGAAGTCTGGACGCCGGCTCGAGATCTTCGTCAACGGTCTGAAGGTCGGAACATCCGGCCCGTTTGACCCGGAAGATTACGACCTTTCCACCGATCATCCCCTACGGCTTGGATCAGGCGAGGTCGACAGCTTAAGTGGCCGTATGCGCGAAGTCCGGTTTTATAAACGCGCACTGGACCAACGAGAGGTCACCTCCATTCATCACGAGTCGCTCTCAGCCCGAGACAACTAGTCGTTGACTGGCACAACCCCCTGCGGGTTTTCCTGGAAGTTGGACGTACCGTCAGGTTTCGTATTCACGGCGTGTATGGCACGCTCAGCACCTATCGGTTCACCCCAATAAACCCCACGCTCAGTGAATGAACTCGCACTTCTCGGTGGATCCCCGGTTCGTACCGACCCGTACCCCACTTGGCCAATCGTCGAAGACCGTGATGTCGAGGCCGTCGCCGAGGTAATTCGGAGCGGACGCTGGGGCCGACTCGGCGCCACACAAGTTCGTGAGTTCGAACAGGCATTCGCCACATACCAGGGATCCGCTCATGGTCTCGCCGTCAACAGCGGCACCGTGGCTCTCGAGTTGGCACTCCTTGCGCTGCAACTTCCGCGAGGCGCCGAGGTCATTGTGCCCGTGTACACCTACATGGCCACGGCCACCGCGGTGCTTCGAGCCGGTCTTGTACCCGTCTTTGTAGACATCGCCGCTGACACCTACAACCTCGATCCCGATCTTCTAGAACCGGCCATCAGTACGTCCACCGCCGCGATCCTCCCGGTACATTTCGGCGGCTTGGCCTGCGACATGGATACAGTGCTGCGCGTCGCCGGACGGCACAAGCTTTGTGTAATAGAGGATGCCGCGCACGCCCACGGAGCACGCTGGAATGACCGTGGACTGGGCACGATAGGAGACATCGGCTGTTTCAGCTTTCAGGCAAGCAAGAACCTAAACGCGGGTGAAGGTGGGATCTTGCTCACCGATAACGATCGCCTCTATACGCGAGCAATTGAGCACCACGATCTCTGGGCCGGAGGCATGCTTGAGCGCGAAGGTCAGCTCGGCCAGGGCAGTCTGCGTTCAGGTAGCACATGGGATTTCCCATTCGCCGCTTCGAGCCAACGCGTACCCAACTACCAAGCGGTACTTCTGCACCGCCAGCTTGAGCGGCTCGAGCCCCAAACCAAACGTCGGGATGCTAATGCCGCATATCTCAATGAGCTCCTCGCTGATATCGGCGGCATTGAGCCGCGACGACACGACACCTTCGTGACCCGCAACTCCCATCACCTGTTTATCATGCGCTACACCGGCGATGGCTTCGGTGAACTGCCCCGTGATCTATTCATTAAGGCCTTAAACGCGGAAGGCATCCCGGTAACCGCAGGCTACGGACGACCTCTGCACCACACCGCCCTCTTTCGAAATCATAACGGTGAACTCTCGCGCTATTGGCCACGTAATGACGGGGTACCCGATCTGGACTATGCCGCTTGCACATACCCCATCGCTGAACGGCTTTGCACGCAAGAAACGCTGTGGATTAGCCAAAACGTCTTTCTTGACACGCACGAGGGCATGAACCATATCGTCGACGCGATCGAGAAGATCCGCCTACATGCTCACGATCTCATCAATGCCAGTCGCGGCTAAGCTTCGAAGCAGCACCGGCTTCGTCTACACCTGAATATTGGGCTGACCAGCCATCTAGGGTAGGGTCTGTCATCTCGTTGCACTTAGAGAACTGGCAGGTAGGATTTGAAGCACCTCTTACCTCGGAAAGTTACCGTGCCGGCGGCCCGAACTGTCGCGGCAACGACCCTAGTCTTCGTACTTGGACTGGCTATGGTCGGCTGCGGATCTGAGTCAGAAGGAAACGGTGAACTGAAGCGGCAAAACCTCTCGCTCATCAATAAAGAGCAGAACGCAAACTCCGGATGCACCACAACATGTTGAAGCCTCGGTAAAGATACCTGAGGGGTCTTGGACAAAATCCAAGGAGATCGACAATGCAATTAGCAGGAAAGCGGGCGTTGGTCACTGGCGGCAGTAGAGGGGTAGGGGCGGCAACAGTTCTTCGACTCGCTGAACTCGGCGCCTCGGTTGTAGTGAACTATCTCAACGAAAAGACTCGGGCCGAGGAAGTGGTACGACAAACCAAAATATTCGGTGTGACCGCAAAGCCTGTCCAGGCTGATGTAGGGAACGACCAGGATGCTCGTCGACTCGTCAAAGAAACCGTCGAGACATTGGGTGGTCTAGACATCTTGGTCAACAACGCTG
>CAZCVU010000438.1:0-2811 GCA_964501745.1 uncultured Flavobacteriales bacterium
TCAAGAAGGTCTTAGACGTGCTCATGATGGCCATCGGTGTCGAGGTCGTCATCGACGCGGCCAACATGCGGGATGGCCTGGAGTTCCGCGTCAAGCTTAGAAACGCCGTGCTGGGTCACAACGCGCCGTCGGGCTTCATTCACGAACGGATGGTGTTTTTCCAGATCACCGTGAAGGACAGCCAGGGCAATGTTGTCTTCAAGTCCGGCGACCGCGATCCGAACGGCGACCTGCGCGAACGCTACTCCCGGTATGTGCGTAGCGGCGAAGTGAAGTACGACAAGCAGTTGTTCAATTTGGAAAGCCATTTCATGGCTCGAACCTTCTGGGGCGGTGAGCGCACGCAACTTCGATTCATACCGTTCTCGGCGACGGTAAGGCCGTTTGTCCGGCCCCCAACGAATCCGACAGCGATTCACATGCGTCCAGAGATTTCGCGCACGCTGAAAAACAGCATCGAGCCGGGCGGGCACCGCTGGGCACATTATGACGTCGATCCGGACTTGTTGAAGCCCGGCGAGACCTACACGGTGGATATGAAGCTAATTGCCCAACCGATGCCGGCTTACTTTATCCACGTCAATGCTGGTGTTGGACTCGACTATAACTTCTCGTTGCGCGAGTTGGCGCAGCGAATGGTCGATCTAAGCATGACCCTGTGGGAAACCACGGAAAGCGTGAAGATTGAAAACTAGGGTGCTCAACATGCTGAGAAATCTGATTGTCGTCCCAGTTCTCGCCCTGGTCCTCTATGGGGCAGGCTTTTCGAATGGTGCCGTGGCCGCGGATGAGAGTTCCGCCGACGCGAATGCCAGTGAAAGCAGTTCGCGCTACTCCGATAAGGTGCCGGGGCTTAAAGAGGTGAAAGACCTGCCGCAACGTCCGACGCCGCTGCTTGAATTGTGGCAGGACTACGTTGAGCAGGGTCCGTACGAGTATGAGTTTGAACTGCCTACCGGCATGATCGTGTCGCCGGGTCTGGTGTTGTTCGGTAATGCCAATACCGGACTGGAGGTCACGGACAACGGCGTCGCCGACACCAATACGGAATGGGTGACGACACTGAACCTATTCCTGAACTTAACCCTCAGCGGCACGGAACGGATATTGATCGGCGTCTCTCCGCTGCAACGCGAGAGCGGGGCCAACACGCGGTACAAGTTTGAGCCGACATCCGGGTGGGAAAACGAGAGTAACGTTCGACTGTCCACCGCTTTCTTCGAGGGCGAGTTGTCGGAGATGTTTCCGAAGCTCGATTGGGAGGGCCGGCTACCGCTGGACTACGAAGTCGCCTTTGGCCGCCAGTTGCTCATCAGCCAAGGCGGCCTATTGATCAACGACACGTTGGATTCGGTGGCCGTTACCAGAAGCACGATTCTCCTTCCTGGCACAAATTTCGCGAGAATCGGTGGGTTGGTGGCGTTCAACAACGTGCACCGTAGCAACAATATCGACGATAGCGAAGGTGAACTATATGGCATCTTCTCCGCCGCCGATGTCGCACATTCGACGATCGAACTCGACATGGCCTACGTTGACAGCACCGACGCCATCGGTGATCAGTTCAACATCGGGGCCAGTTTGATCCACTCCTTTATCATCCTCGAACATGCCGTCGACACGACGATCCGCCTCGCCAACTCACATACGCCCGACCAAGAAACCGCACAGGCGACCGATGGCACCTTGCTCTATACCAGCTTTTCCTGGGCGCCGAAGCGGACCGACGACATCATGTATTTGAATGCGTTCGCGACGCGTAGGAGTTACGCCCCGGCCGCCCGTAACGCCGCCGGGCCGTTGGGCATTGTCGGGCTGCTGTTTGCCGGCAACGGCTTAGCAGGAGCGCCGATCAACAACCGGGCCAACAGAGCCTATGGCGGCACGCTAGGCTACCAGAAGTTCTTCTCGCCCGCTTTGCGGCGCAATCTGATTTTCGAGATCGGCGGCAAGGTCGACAATTCGACGGGCGGAATCGATCGCTTCGGTACGGCGGTGCGCTATTCGCAGGCGATCGGACGGCACGTGCTTTTCGAGGTCGGCGGTTTTGCCGTGATGCAGGAATCGATCGACGAAGCGTACGGTGTGCGGACCAAGTTAAATATCGTCTTCTAGAGTTCTGCCCCATTGGCTGTCATACTGATCGGCAATTCATTGGCCGGCCGGATCTTTTGGCCGTTACCGTCCGAATGGGCGGCCTGTCTACAAGCCGTAAAGACAACAATCAAAGTTACTAGTCGAGGGGGGTCATGACTGTTTCATCCATCGGGCGCCTGGCATTGTTATTGGCAATAGTGATCGCGGCGTTCGCGAAGGCACCGGGGGCGATCGCCGAACCCTATTTTCAGGGCACGAAGTCCTGCCAGGAATGCCATAAGGACGAACACACGGCCTGGGAGGCGACGAAGCACTTCACATCCTACCGCACGGCACACAAGGCAGAGGGCGCGAAGAAGATCGTCACCGCCGTGGGTGGCAAGAAGAGCATGAAGCGCAACAAGAACTGCGGCATCTGCCATTATTCAACCGAGCAGAAATCGGCTGAAGACAAGCCTAAGGTGAAGTACGGCCCGTCCTGCGAAAGCTGTCACGGCGCCTCGGCCGATTGGGAGCCAATCCACTCGGACTATGGCGGTAAGGACGTCAAGCAGGAGAACGAGACTAAGGACCACAAGGCCAAGCGGATCGCTGAGTCCGCTACCGCCGGGTTGGTCTGGGCCTCGATGTCTTATGATATCGCCGTCAAGTGCATGAAGTGCCATGGCTTGGCCCGCTCGGAAATCAGTGGCGAGGCCTTCGCCAAGATGCTGG
>CAZCVU010000439.1:0-2806 GCA_964501745.1 uncultured Flavobacteriales bacterium
TCTCTTAGACAGGTTCTCCCGCGACACCGAATACGATCCGTGCATCATTATGACGACGGTCGCCGTTGTGGTGGTAGCATATCTGAATATGGATATATGGATTCTGCCGATGGCAGATATTTCCGGACGCGGTTCAAAAGAAGAACAAGACATGCGCAAAACTGTGGTATTGGTTGGATGTTCTCTTCGCATATTAAGGCATTCTTTGGCACTGGTGGTTTTGACTCTTGCCCTGCTGACGGGCGCCGGTGCGCACGCGACCAACAGTGGGGACCTCGACGCCAGGGCTGTGCTGGGCAACACACCGATCCTCTTTACCGTTCGGGTTCCGGACCGTGACGGAACACACAACTACATGATCCCCGGTTGCTTCCCGAAAATGGGCAGCACGCTCAAGGTGCTCGATCCCGCCACAGGCAGGACGCGGGTTCTTGTAAACGCACCCAAAGGAATCATCCGACGGCCCTGCGTTCACTTTGACGGCAAACGCATCCTCTTTTCCATGTGCAACGGCAGCAGGGAGTCATTCCACATCTATGAGATCGAGGTGAACCCGTCGACTCTCTTTACCGAAGACGGCGAGGTTGAACCGAAGCAGTTGACCTTCGCCACCGACGTGCATGATGTTGACCCGATCTACCTGCCGGATGACAAGATCGCTTTCTGCTCCACCCGCGACTTGAAGATTGTGCCCTGCGCCGGGCAACTTGTTCCACAAATGTTTCGAATGAACGGGGACGGCACGAATATCCATCAGATCACCCGCAGCACCGTTCACGAAAATGAACTGTCGCTCACGCCGGACGGACGAATCCTCTACAGCCGCTGGGATTATGTTGACCGAAACTTCGGCGATGGGCATGGCTTCTGGATCGCCAATCCCGACGGGACCAACCCGTCAATTGTCTATGGCAACAACACGGCTCACCCCGCGTCGATATGGACTGCGCGGATGATGCCTAACGGTCGCGTGCTGTGCATCCTCGGCACTCACCACGGCTCGCTTGGTGGCGCGATGGCGCTGCTGGACACGCGCGAAGCCGTTGACGGGCGCAGTCCCATCATCCGCACCTGGCCGGCTGATACGGTCGAACAATTCGATAACCCGACAAAGGTGAAACTCGGAACGACCAAAGAAAAAAAGGGCAGGGAAAAGATGTACGGCATCTGGCCGAAAGAGGCGCAGGACCTGCTTGCCACGGATCACAACTACCGTCTCCACGGCTGGAACGACACGCTGAATCGCGTCAAGCCGTGGTACAACACACCGTTCCCCCTCAACAACAAACAGTTTCTCTTTGTGGTGGCGCCCAATCGCAGTTCACCCGCGGTCATCTGCCTTGGCGATATCGATGGCAATGAGGCGAAGATCTACGAGGAGACGCCTGGTTGCTACGACCCCATGCCGCTGGCGCCGTCACCGCGACCGGTGACCATTGCCTCAAATCGTGATTACAAAAACGACGCCGGTCACTTCTACATTCTGGATGTCTATCAAGGGACGCACATGAAAGGCGTGGAGCGAGGTTCGATCAAATACGTGCGCGTCGTCGAGGCCATGAGCAAGGGAGGCAAGTCCGGTCACACCTGGAGAGCGCTCGGTCACCAGGAGGGTGCTATCGGTTGGTCGGGCTTCATTGCCAAGCGCATTCTGGGCACGGCCCCGGTTGAGAGTGACGGCAGCGCCTCCTTTTATGTTCCGTCCGACCGCTTCGTTTACTTCCAGCTTCTTGACAAAAATCAAATGATGGTTCAGAGCATGCGCTCGGGCACCTCGATCCATTCCGGCGAACGCCGCGGTTGCGTGGGATGCCATGATTCACGCACCAGCGTGCCATCAGCGCCGTACAGTTTTTCCCTGGCATTGAAACGCGAGCCGAGTGTCCTGAAGACGTGGTACGGAAAGCCGCGCCGCTTCAGTTATATGGCTGAGGTGCAGCCGATTCTGGACAAGCACTGCGTTGAGTGTCATGACTTCGGCGGTAGGGGGGCAGAGAAGATCATCCTCGCCGGCGACAAGGACTTTGCCTTCAATGCTTCATATGGCGAACTGCAAAGCAAAGGCTACACCGGTGCGATCGGTGCGGGACCTGCCGCTCATATGCCGGCGAAGACATGGGGGTCGCACACTAGTCCCCTTATCAGCCTGCTCAAGAAAGGCCATGAAGGAGTCGAACTGGACAAGGAGAGCATGGACCGGCTGATCACATGGATCGATCTGAACGCGCCGTATTACCCGAGCGGTTATTCCGCACGAAGGGGACCGGCCCCGGGCCGCAACCCGTTGACCGATGTCCAGACGAAACGGTTTCTTCAACTCACCAGGTTGTCGGGTAGCGCTTTGCAAAACGCCGTTTCATACACCGGCCCCGTCGTCAGCTTTGACCGGCCGGAAAAGAGCCCCTGCCTGGAACGGGTCAAGGATGCCAAGGCCAGGGCCGAAGTCCTGGCAATCATCAAGGCCGGCAAGAAATCGCTCGAAGAACTCCCCCGCGCCGACATGCCCGGCTTCGCCACTCTTCATAAAGGTGATGCCGAGCGAAAGGCGCATCAGGAAAAGTACCAGCGCATAGAACAGCAGGTTCGCGCCGCCATCCGCAACGGCGCCAGGGTCACGGATTCACCAGATACCGATCAGAACACCAACGTGGTGTCAAAAGGAAACCGCGGTCGCCGCTAGCCCCAACGACCCGTTGTGACACTCAGCAACAATTACATGAAAGCAACTTCAACAGAAAGTGAGATGACAATGAATTCTCGCAACTCTTCCACGCAAGAAGGTTCTTCGCGACGTGAAGTTTTCAAA
>CAZCVU010000440.1:0-2788 GCA_964501745.1 uncultured Flavobacteriales bacterium
AGTTGATAGCTCCGATGCTCGTTGGATTTGAAATGTTAGGCGAGCGTCGCACTTTGCGGTCTCGCCAACCCAAAACCAACCTGAGAAACTCTCGAGTAGAAGATGTTGCACATTGACCAGTCGGTGCAAATGGCTAGGTCATGTATCCAATTTTGGCGCGATGACGATCGGCTGATAATTCCTTCCGCCACCAATCGACTGTCCGAGCAAGACCAGCCTCAACACCGATCTGCGGCTTCCATCCAGTCGCTTGGCGCAACTTTTTCGCATCGGCGATCAAAGTTAGAACTTCGGATTTCTCGGGCCGCTTCCGTGATTCTTCAGTTGCAATGGGCTTATCCACGCTTGAAATCTTCATAAGTATTTCGACGATCTCACCAACCTTAACGCCGCGCCCGCTTCCGGCATTATAGGGAGTTCCAAATTCAATTTTGTCGCTAGCGCCAATGTGTAAAAAGGCGTCGGCTATATCTTCGAAAAAATTGAAATCGCGGACTGGCTCCAGATCTCCCAGCATTACAACTTCACACGCAGGATCTAGAAGTTGCCGAATTGCGGTTGGGATGACCGCGCGCTCGCTTTGTCGGGGACCAAATGTATTGAAGGGTCGTAACACCGCAACTGGCACGTTGAACGACTTGTAGTAGGCTTCAGCCATATGGTCGGCACCAATCTTACTCGCGGAGTAGGGTGGTTGCCCCTGTAGCGGATGGTCCTCTGAAATCGGTGTGACCTTTGCGGAGCCATAAACTTCGGAAGTCGACGTATGCACAATGCGTTCAATCTTATGTCGACGACCGGCTTCCAGTACATTCAGCGTCCCGGTCACGTTCGTTTCGACATAGGACTGCGGAGCAACATACGAGAATGGAATTGCAATCAGTGCCGCCAAATGGAAGACGGTGTCGACGCCATCGACAAGTTCTGAAACAAAATACGGATCCCTAATATCACCGCGGACGATCTCGATCCTCTCGCGCTGTGAAGCCATGTCGGGAGAATCCAGCCATCCAGAACTGCCATCCGAGTTGTAGGCGGCCAACGCCTGAACACTGGCGCCCTCCACTGCCAACCTTTCGGCAAGATGTGATCCGATAAACCCATCGGCGCCCGTTACCAAAACTCTTCATCCGCGAAAATGTGATAGGTCGATCGTCATCTGTTTTGCTCGTGTTGTCTGCCTGTCTCGCAGGTAAAGGCTTCTACCTTTGGCAAAACTATTTTTTGAACCTCGAGCGCCAGATGAATTACCATTCTCAAGGCGCCTGCTTCACACTGCGGATGGGGAAAATTGGCCCGCACAAATCGCTTCGTACTCATTCATGACGTTTGGCAGATCGAAACGATCCGGCAATAGTGAACTCGCTATTTCGTTCTCTCTACGCGTTTCTGCGGCGGACTTCATGGCGGCAATAAACTCATCTCCTCGTTGCGTGATTGTAACCGCGCCGGCAGGAGTCTCATCTGGAAGCTCGACAATTCCACCCGCTTCACGGCACCCGATAACCGGTGTTCCCAACGCAAGTGCTTCCAATGCTGCGTTTGACATTCCATCCCACCGGGATGGCAATAGAAAAGCATTCGCGTTCGCTATGCATTGCCAGGGTTCGCTATCATAACCCTTGAATACGACACGTTTGCTAAGGCCGAGCTCCCTCGACTGCGCCTCAAGTTCTGCGCGCATCGGTCCCTCTCCAAAAATCGTCAGCTGAGCGGATGGATTGAGCTTCGAAAACCATCCGAGCAGCCGGTCAAAACCTTTTTGATGCACCAATCGACCAGACGCCACAAAGTGAGATCGGTGCGCCTGCGCCTCGGCTCTTGGCACGATCGAACGGCGGAGCCCTTCAACATCAATCGGGTTGGGAATGACCGCAATCCGGTCAACCGGTACCCCGTAATGTTGCAATGCATTCCTTACTGCCTTTGCGTTACACAGCACGACCGCGGCGCGCCTATATAGATAGGCGTAACCGGCGCGCGCCAGGAGTCGTGATCCAAGCGCCTCGACGGTTGCTTGCGGAATATTTGCTTCGCGGACGATCAGCCGACAGTTACGTGAAACAACTCCAAACGCCGCCGCAAGTACACCCATGTTGAGATATCCGATCGTCGACAAAACTACTTCCGGATTTATCCTGCCCAACGCCTGGCGTAGCTTGCCAATCGCTTGGCGTAATCGCGGTTTTTCAAGATCATAAATGGGCACATCTTCGGGCAGGAACTTGAACAGCGGACCGCTACCGTTAAGAACGATTACTATTGGCGTAAAGCGCGTCCGGTCGATATGAGCCGCCACTTGCAACATTGCTTTTTCTGCACCGCCGCCAGCAAAAGAAGGCAAAACAAACGCGGCAATCTGTTTCCCATCGTGGTGCAGATCTGCTTCCATTTTAGAACCGATCTTGCGTCCACCAGGAGTGCGTTACCGGGGAGTCTAGTCCCATCCGAATCGAACCGAAGCAGTGTCTACCGTCACTTATTGCACCCCTCACCACGGCTTGGCAGTGCGGAGATCCCGTTGGCCAAACTGCCGCAGACCACGCTGTGACGGCTTCAGCAATTCCAGGTTGCGCCCATGTCATCGCGTTTGCACATAGTGCCAAGCTCTGTTAGCACGAAAATTTGCACCTAGAAGTGTAGACCACCCATTGACGATACTGGCGTCCGTTCACAACGGTGTGGATGAGTAGGATTTGATAAATCGCTCGATCTCGGATGCAGCGCGAAAACCGGCGCCGTGTGCCCCGTGCGCGGAGATGAATTGCTGTTTGAGATACTCGCGAGC
>CAZCVU010000441.1:0-2788 GCA_964501745.1 uncultured Flavobacteriales bacterium
TGGTATGGTCCAGTTCCATGAATTGTTCCCTACACCTTCGAGATTATCATAGCTCCTCGCGGCCCGGACAGCGGCGACTTTGGCCGCCGCGATCTTTGGGCCCGGTTTCAGTCGGCCGCCGGTCGCAAATCCCTCGATATCAGCTATCATCAGGCTCCCAACCTGGGCGCTTGCCACAAGAAAGCGGCAACCACGGCGGCTGGTGCACCCTGCAGCGCATAATGGAGTGTCCCAATTTGACCCGTTGCACTGTCGATCGGCTGTGCCTATCGCGCGCCTTCGGTTCGCGGCGCTCGTTGCTATGGATTGCTTTTCTCTTGGCGCTCAGCGTCGCTTGGCCGGGGCTCGCAGTCTCGGCCGAGTTTAAGACGGTTGTGCTCTCCGACAAGACCCGGATCAAATATGCCCTCGTTCTGCCTGAGGGATATCGGGAAGGCGAGGTCTATCCGTTCATCTTCGCACTGCCACCGGGTCAGCAGGACCAGGCGATGGTCGAGGCCGGGCTGCGGGTGTACTGGGAAGCCGAGGCGCGCCGCCGCGGCGTGATCGTTGTCAGCCCGGTGGCGCCTGGTGGCAAGCTGTACTTCAAGGGCAGCGAAAGACACATCCCGGAATTCCTGAGACTGCTGCAGAAGGAGTTTGCGGTGGCCGATGGCACCTTCCACCTGACCGGCGTCAGTAACGGCGGTGTGGCCGCTTTCAGGGTCGCTCTCCTCTATCCTGAGTTCTTCCAGTCGCTGACCGTGCTTCCCGGGTTTCCACCGACGCCGGCCGGCCGCCAGTATTTTGGCCGGCTAAGCGCGATGCGGATCGCCATGTTCGTCGGTGAGCATGACGACGGCTTTCGCGAACCGATGGAGCTCGCCCAGCAGGCCTTTGCCGCCAATGGCAAGGATATCCACATGGAAATCTTAGCGGACGAGGGGCATTTTGTGCGTAGCCTGAGTGGGGCCAACGCCGCCAAACTGTTCGACCGAATCTTGAAGTAGTCGGCATTTCAGCCGGTGTTGCCGAGCGTGGTCAGCGTGCTGTCAGTTGCGGTCGGCACCGCAGATCGCGGACGCTCCTCATAGCGGCATGATCTTCTTCATCTTGTACCATTTGGAGATAGCATCGCCGCATTCGATGCGGTCGTGGTAGTTCCTTTGGCCAACCCAGGCTTGTGCCCACTCGGTCATCATTTCGCCGCGGATTTCGTTGGCTTCGTCTTTGGTGAGGCCGCCGGCCTCGTAGGTTGCCTCGAGCCCATCGCCCATCTTTTCCAGCGCGTTTACGAGTTCCGAGTTCGACAGGCCGCAGGCTGCGGCATGTCCCAGGGCGTCGCCGAACTCCTTGAATTTCTCAATCGACGGCAGGTTTGGATTGCGCCCCGGCTCGAACACCGCGAGCCGTTCCAGACCGAAGTAGTTCGAGAACGGGCCGGCGGGTATCAGCTCGAAATAGAATGCCCAAAGCAGCAGCGATGTTGCGATCATCGCTACGTTGGACGTCAGAATCGCCATATGTGCATATTTGTCCTTGATCCACAGGTAAACCAGATAGGCGGTGACGAAGCCCCAGAAGAATCCAACCGGGACTTCCCACCAATTGAGGACGACAAATCCCCAGACGATCGCGACGGCCAGCGCCAACAGCGCCAGTCCAAGGACCAGCGCCGAATACCGTCCCTCGCGGATCCATGAATTATTGCGGCGACCGAGCCATAAAACGCGCGCGCTGAGCGCTGTCTGGCAGGTAAACCAGCAGAAAACTATGTACAACAGCTTCATTGCAACCGCAGATCCAAATGTGCCTACCCGTAGATAGGCGCATAACCATGATTTGGCCAGCAGCAGTTCGCCGAGCGAGTCACCGTGGTGCGCCCAAGTCAAGATTGGTTTTGGCAGCCCTTTGCTTTAGACCGGACATATGAGAAAAGGAGACAGGCATGGCCAAATCAGCAGGGAAGACGTTAAGCGCGGAGCGACTTGAGGCCTTTGGCACGGATACGCCAAGCCTCGAGGCATTTGCCCAGTCGTTGCTGCGGAGCATATTGTTGGCGGCGGCGGAACAGCTCGATGCGACGGGCCAGAAGACCGATGTCCTCGAACTGGACTGCAAGGTCGATGTGAGGCTTGCGCCGGCGGCCGCCTCATCCGAGGGTGGGGACTGCGTTGTCACCTGCCTGAGATTCTGGCAGGACACGAGGGAAAAATGGTCAAAGCCGGTCTGCCACTCAAGCTATTCGACGAACGGAACATACTGAGTCAGCCGGCAGACACCTTGCGTCTGGCGGGAAGTTTTTGATGTCGTATCCCTTCAAGCATGTGAGCGAGCAAAGAGCATGACAAAAGACCAGAGTGAGAGGCTGCCGTTGTCCAAGTTCAAGGTCATCGACCTCACCGCCCACCGGGCTGGACCGACGGCGGTGCGGCAACTTGCCGACTGGGGTGCACATGTCATCAAGATCGAAGCTCCCCCACGGATCAACAAGGATTCGGGCAGTCTGATTGGTGCCCGCCACGGATCCGATTTCCAAAACCTGCACCGCAACAAGCGCAGCCTCACGCTCGATCTTAAGAGCGCCGAGGGTAAGGAGATATTCTTCAAGCTCGTGGAAACAACGGACGTCATCGTCGAGAATTTTCGATCGGCGGTCAAGCACCGGCTCGGCATCGACTATGAGACGGTAAGCAAGCTCAATCCACGCATCGTGTATGGCAGCATCTCGGGTTTTGGCCAGGATGGCCCTTATGGCAAGCGGCCAGGCGTCGATCAGATCGCCCAGGGCATGGGGGGCCTGATGTCG
>CAZCVU010000442.1:0-2788 GCA_964501745.1 uncultured Flavobacteriales bacterium
AGATGCCCAGCTTCTCTAACTAAACATTTGGATCCGGTTAAGGGGGGCAGGCCAATCTCCGTTACGAAAATCCGATGAAAGAGTTACTAAAAGCCGTTGGTTTCGAGAGAGCAAACAAGTCAGGTGTATCCTCAACAACGGGCCCTAACCGGTTATTCGGCTTGTCTTGAGAGGAGAGGTTGCCATCGGCCAAAAGAAGCCGTTCGTACCGACGCCACCGAGGGTATAGAACAGCCACCAAACCAGCCGTTCGTCACGATCAGGCGGTGTTTAGGGGGTGCCCCAATCCGGAAACTTTTGATGTTATATTGATTGCCCAATTCTTCGGTACGGAGCTTACGATACATGCATATGTTTGCGGGGGAATCGAACCAAGGGCGCTGCCGCCGCGAAGCCGTGCTGTTGCTGAGGTAATTCACGCGCCTGCAAGCAAGATAACATGGAGCCGCCGGGGGCCATGCGCCCCATACTCAATCGTCTGCTCGACATCGGCCGTCTTGGACGGTCCGGTGATGAAATTTACCGTTCTTGGAATCCCGCCGGAAGAGTCCAAAGCATTAGCCCAACCATCTTCCAGATTCCTCACTAACTGATCTTGGTGCAGGATAACGATGTGATTCTCGGGCAAGAAATTCATGCTGGTCGGGCTTTTCGGACTTGAACACAACACCAAACTTCCTGTCTCGATTACGCCGGCTTCTGCTGTCGTAATGCTCGTAACATCGTCGGGAGTCACGTTCCTGCGGGCAATCTTCAGGTCATCGGACCAGGAATAGCGGTTCAACCTATCATCGGGGGCCACCACGGCCACCAGCGGTAAATCGTTCTCTTGCAAAAAAGTCCGGACTGAAATCGGAACATCGGCGGCAGTTCTCACAACATCGACGGAGGCGGCAACGGCCCGGAGTTTTGAAACAAACCGTTCGACGGGGTCGTCGTCCCATTGTGGCCTGAGTTGCGTCGGAGGGTGACGAAGTCGGTCAGTCAAACGCCGCTCGGCCCCAGGATCGATTTCATCCCGTGCCGATGTCATTGGCCTTTTGCTCCCTGTTTTTTCCGCCAAGCGGCCTGGAAGGTTTTTCCTTGTGGCGCCGGTAGATCGCGGGCCCGGGTCCAAGCGCTCGCCAAGGGCATGCTGCTGAAGCCGCCCTTTCGCCGTCCCAAGGCGCCCATCACAGCCATGGTGATGCGCGTGACGAACTGGTAAATACGCGGGCGGCTGGCGAAGAATGCCCAAATTTCGAGACCGAAACGGAACGCGCCGGAGCCAAGCCTCCGCTCGTGCTCCCGTATCCGATGCGCGCGCAGGAGTTTCGGCAAGGGGATACGCACCGGACACACATCCTGGCAGCGACCGTTCAGCGTACAGGCATTGGGAAGATCTCCCGCCTCATCGAGTCCCACCATCATCGGTGTCAGGACTGAACCCATGGGCCCCGGGTAGACCCAGCCGTAGGCATGGCCGCCGATGCGTTCATAGACCGGACAGTGGTTCATACAGGCACCACAGCGGATACAGCGCAGCATGTCGCGGAATTCGTTTCCGAGCATGGTGCTGCGCCCGTTGTCGATGAGGATCACGTGGTACTCCTCCGGCCCGTCATCGTCTTCGATCCGTTTCGGCCCGGTGGTGAAGGTGGTGTAGGACGTGATCTCCTGGCCCGTCGCGCTTCGCCCCAGGAGGCGAAGCAGGACCATCGCGTCCTCGACGGAGGGAATGACCTTGTCGATGGCGGCTGTAACAATATGAACCTGGGGCAAGGTGCAGGTGAGGTCTCCGTTGCCCTCGTTGGTAACGATGATGTTGGAGCCGGTCTCGGCGATCAGGAAGTTGGCACCGGTGATGCCGACATCCGCGGACACGAAGGCTTCGCGCAGGACTTCGCGGGCCTCTTGCACTAGCGCGGTTCGATCCGTCTGGCGCTCGGTGAGGCCGCGCGCCGCGTGATGCTCGTGGAAAAGATCGGAGATCTGATCCTTGGACTTGTGAATGGCGGGGGCAACGATGTGGCTCGGCGGTTCCTTGGCAAGCTGCAGGATATACTCGCCTAGGTCCGTTTCGACGGTCTCGAAACCGGCTTCCTCCAGGGCGTCGTTTATCCCCACTTCCTCGCCGACCATGGACTTGCTCCGGATGACCTTCTTGGCGTCCGCCTTGCGGCAAATGTCGGTGACGATTCGGCAGGCGTCGTCGGCTGTGCTGGCCCAATGAACCTGACCGCCGGATGCCATTACCCGTTCTTCATAATGACGCAGATAGAAGTCCAGATTGGCGAGCGCATGATCGCAGATCTCCTTCCCGAGATCCCTCAGTGCTTCAAATTCGGGAAGGGCCTCGGCACATTTGCGGCGCGACAGGACAAATCCCGAGTTCAAGTTCTTCAGTGCCGATTGAAGAATCGGATCCTCGAGGGCCTTTCTGGACCGGGCTTTGAAGTCATGTGACATCGGTTCCATGGCTAGTCCTCCCCGTCGCCAATGCCCGGGCCGTCGGTCATCCCGGCCAGGACTTCGGCAACATGGAAGACGCGGGTCGTTTCACCTCTGCGCCGCAAGCGGCCGGTGATGTTCAGCAGGCAGCCGAGGTCGCCGGCCAGCAGGGTATCGGCACCGCTTTCCTCGATCTTGGAGCATTTGTCGTCAACCATTCGGCCGGAGATTTCCGGATACTTGACACAAAAGGTGCCGCCAAAACCGCAACAGACGTCACTGTCCCCCAGCTCATTGATGGTCAAGCCTCGGACGCTGTTGAGCAAGCGCCGAGGCTGCTCATGGATGCCCAGTTCGC
>CAZCVU010000443.1:0-2772 GCA_964501745.1 uncultured Flavobacteriales bacterium
CTATCCAGTATTGGTGATCAATGGCGGACAGGGCTCTGCGAAGTCAACATTGGCGCAGGTGGCGCGCAAGATTGTCGATCCAAATGCTGTGCCTCTGCTGGGGCGTCCCAACAGCGAGCGCGACCTTATTGCCATTGCCAAGGGCAATCATATTCTCGCCTTCGACAATCTGTCAGGCGTCAATGCCGCCTTCGCAGACGAGATATGCCGCTTGGCAACCGGTGGCGGACTTGGCGGGCGGCAGCTCTATACGGATGCCGATCTGGCGATGTTTGATGCCCAGCGCCCGGTGATCCTGAACGGTATACCGGACTTGGCGAACCGAGGCGATCTCGCTGACCGGTCGATCTGCTTATCTCTGCCGACGATACCGCCGAGCCAGCGGAAGCTTGAGAAAGCCATGTGGAGCAGGTTCGAGACCGCCCTTCCAGTGATCTTCGCCGGTCTGCTGGATGCCATGGTCGAAGGACTTCGGCGCTGGGAGATGTTGGAAGCAAGGGCCGATGCTGGAGAAATTGAGCTGCCTCGCATGGCCGACTTTGCGCTGTGGGGAATGGCTGTCGCGCCGGCCTTTGGATGGACGGAGGACGACTTCTTGGCGGCCTATGCACGGAATCGATCCGACTCCGAACAGCATGTAGTCGAGGCCAGCGCGCTTGCGGAAAGCCTGATTGATCTGCTCAAAGTACGCGGTGAGTTCACTGGCACGGCAACGCAGCTTCTCATCGAGATTCGGAAGCGGCATCCGAGTGCTGTGTTTCGTCAGGCGCTCCCCAAGTCCCCTCAGAGCGTAGGCACCGAACTGCGTCGCCTAGAACCGGCGCTGGCAACCATGGGCATCGAAATGGAGCTGGGAGTTCGGGAGGGCGGCACTGGAAGGCGCATCAACCACATTCGTCAGGTCGACTGAGAACTGGCGGCTGAAACTTAGGAGCAATGGTTCGTCACGCCTTGTCACGCCTGCAAGCGCAGAAATCCGCCACTGTGACAATGTGACAACAGATGAGCTTTGCTCCTCGTTCCAGTCCACCGGTTCCTGCTCCACTCTTCTACTCTTCTCTCTCACCCACAAAAGAACCCCGTTGTCACATTGTCACAGCTGGCTTCGAGGCCCGGTTTCCCTCGCCAGTGGCGTGACAAGAGGGTTGTCACAGGTCGTCACATCCGCAACCCGTGGAGCGGTCTGTTCGACCCTGGGCCCAAAGGCTTGGCCCTGGCGGATACCGAACGGGTGCCGTGCTTGTTCTTTCGCGCTGGGATCGGCTCATCCCGCTTCGAAACTGGCCCCGCGCCCACGACTTCCGGTAGTCTGCCCCTATGGCGCGAACTCGTGACGAATACCTGTCCGTGCGGCAGCGGTTCCAACCCGATCCGGTCAAGCTGGTGATCGTCGCGGAATCCCCACCCGCCTCAGGGCTCTACTTCTATGACCCGGACGGCAAGGTGACGGAGCCGCTGTTCTCGGCGCTCATGAAGCAGATTGGAGCGAGCCCTCAGACCAAACGGGATGGCTTGCAGAGCCTCAAGGACTGCGGCCTGATCCTGGTGGACGCCACCTACCAGCCCGTCAATCTCCTGAGCGCACGGGACCGGGACCGAGTGATCTTGGAAGACTACCCGCAGCTTGTAGCGGACCTGCGCAGGCTGGCCGCAGCGAATGGCGCACCCCTCGTTCTCATCAAGGCGAACGTGTGCACTCTACTTGAGGACCGCCTCCTGGGCGACGGCCTCACGGTACTGAACGAGGGCCGCAAGGTGTACTTTCCGAGCACGGGCAACCAAACAAAGTTCCACGAGCAGTTCCAGGTCATCCTCGCCGGTACAGGGCTGCTACCGACGTGACCTAGTTCCCAACGCCAAACCAAGAGGCCGAGCACCCTGCCAAGCCCCGCCTACACCATCCTCCACGACTACATCCAGAGCCGCATGCGGATGTCGCACATCTATCAGCCGGTGATGCTTCGGGAGATGTTGGAGCAGGGCGGAGCTGCGAACCGAACCGACATCGCCAAGGCCTTCCTCGCTGAGGACCGGAGCCAGATCGAGTACTATGAGACGATCACCCAGAACATGCCGGGGCGGGTGCTCGGGAGCCATGGCATCGTCGCTCGGGAGGGGCGCAAATACCGGCTGTGCGGGGGATCATGCCGGGGAAAGCATCGTATTAAGGCGCGACCAGACCCTAGCTGAAACCAGCCCGTCCCCTTTTTGACAGCGTGTGCCCGCCGATGAGGGGTATGCGGGCCCATATGCGATTTGAAGCCCGAGATACCTGCCCCTATCCCTTCTGGTGACTGGGTATCCTGAGTATCTGCGTCTGCGGTCCTAGGTTACCCGCAACGTTCCCAATATGTAGCGTGACTGCAAAAATGGTATACCAGAAGTGCTACCTCAAGTCACCGGCCTACCCCTACCTCCGCGTTCGTCGCCCGTAGGGAACCCGCTTCTGGAGCGCGCGGATTTGTTGACTGTTAAGCAATGGATTTCGCGAGCGCGGCACAGTGTAGCCCCCCAGCTTGAGCCGCAGAAGGCGCGCCCGCCCGTAGCCACTTGGGGCTGTTCGGGGCATGTACGGCATGAAAGGATCACCGGTCAGGCGACAGTGGGCAAAGACTGACGGACGAAACGTTGATTGCGACCCGGTCGAGACCGCAGTCGTAGTAACAGATCTTATTGAAGCCAGATGTCTCCTCACCGGATTGGAAGCATACCCCATAAGTGCGCACTGGTTGCTTCAAACTGTCGAATTCATTTTGGTGACTTCCCATTCTT
>CAZCVU010000444.1:0-2771 GCA_964501745.1 uncultured Flavobacteriales bacterium
CGGCGGAAGGAATGTGGATCTTGCCGCCGAGCTCCTCCCACTTCTACCACTTCGGCAGCATCGCGGCATCGATGTAGCCATCGCACGTGACCTTCATCGCCCTGAATCCGTCTAGGACGACCTTCTGCATGTCGGCCGGCAAGCTCTTGATCCAGTTATCGTTCGTATACCAGAAGAAGAACGTGAACGTGTGCTTGTCCAGCACGGCAAACTTGATGTAGTCGGTGAAGCTCATGTCGAGGACGTCGCTAACCGAGTTCTTGGTGCCGTTGACAATGCCGGTGCCAAGAGAGGTGTAAAGCTCCTGCCACGGGATCGGGGTCGGATTGGCGCCGAGCGCCCGCGCCAACTCCATCGAAATTGGCGACTCGATCGTCCGTACCTTCAGGCCCGCGAGATCGGAAGCGACCTTCACATCGCGATTGGTGATGAAGCTGCGCCAGCCATGGTCACCCGTGATGCCCAAGAGACGCACGGTCTTCGTCGCCTCCAGGAGGTCCTTTCGCAGGGTGCCGTTGATGATGGGGTCATCCATGATCTTGTCGACGACCCGATCGCTACGGAACAGATACGGGATATCGAAGGCCTGGATCGGGCCGAAGAGGTTGGAGATGCCGCCGCCCGTCGTGAAGGTCAACTCAAGGCTGCCGACCTGAACCTGCTCGACGCTTTGGCGGAAGTGGCCGAGCTGCGCGGCCGGATAGTGCTGGACCTCCACGCGTCCGCGCGAGAGCCGCTCGATATATGACTTCATGACCTCGACGCAGGTGTAGACCGGTTGCGCCGTCGAAGCGACGTGAGACACCTTCATGGTGAAGTCGGCGGCTTGCGCCGCGCCGGCGAACAACGCCCCCGCAACACCAGCGGCCAGTACGCTGCGGAGTCCTTGCTTGTATCGTAATCTCATCAGGATCGCTCCCCAATTTCTGTTGGATTTAGATAGATTTACACGCACTAAGAGAATCTATTTCAGGCCGACAAATCCAAACTGTCAACGGCGGGCGCTTGTAGGAGATCTCCTGAACCTGGGTGGCCGCAAAGTCAAGAGATCCAACAGGTCCTCGCGAATAGAAGAAATGACTTCATGGAATTGACTGCTTTTGGCTACGAACTGCCGAATCAGAAGCATTGAATTTGCTTCCACTTTGAGAGACATAGCGGACACTCCGCTCGAGTCCGTCGGCTTAACCCCTGGGAGCGGACGGAATCAGAGACCGTCGCGTAAGGCCGGATTTGACCCTGAGCAGACAATGACGCCGCAACTCCGTCAAACAGGGTGACCCGTTCTGTGTCCCAAATCGTCGAATAGATGGTACATGCGATCGCGCCAGGCGTAGATGGGATCCGCGGGCTCCAAGAGCGCGAAGGAACTGACGCTCTTCCCCCAGATAAATGGGCCCAGAACGCTATAGTCGGCGTAGGCTGGCGAGGCTCCGGACAGGAATGGTTGAGCCGCGAGCACCGTGCGGATGGGTTCCAACAGATTACGTACAGCGAGTATGCGTGTTTCGCGATCGGCCTGCATCGCTTCCAGCGTAACACCGTAGCCGCCGCCGTAGCCGCCATCCGGGGGCGCGACGTCGAACTCGGCGGTGTCGACGTCCGGCCGAAGCGACTTCTGCTCTTCGCTGTACCGCGCCTCCCGGGTGGCGCGGTAATGCGCCTGCTCCTCGGGTTTCACGGTGTCGTGGGCATCGAGAATGAAGAGGCGCCTGAACGCGAAGATCTGTACCGCATTGGTCCAGTCGTTGATGAACTTCGCCTCTCCCTTGCCGATCTCGCCGCCAAACAATGACGGCCGAGCCGGATACGTCTCCTCCAGGTATTCCGCTATGGCCCATGAATCGCAAACCACGGCTTCGCCGTCCTGAAGGACGGGCACGAGTTTTTGGCCGGAGAAGTCGAGGCGGTCCTTCTCGAAGTAACTTATACCGATTCGCTCGAACTCGAGCTCCTTGTGAAAAACGGCGTACACCGATTTCCAGCAGTGGGGACTGATCTTCGCGTCTCCTTGGCCGGCGAGCTCATAGAGCTTGATGGTCATGGCAGTCGCCCCCGCCAGTCGATCTCTAAGCCGCCTCGTGCGGAGCTTGTCGGGCGAACCCGTCGTGCAGGTCGAGCATGCGCTCGCGCCAGGCGTATATGGGATCTTCCGGCTCCAGCAATTGGATCTTGCTGAGACAACGGGCCCATTGAAATTCTCCGAACACGATGTAGTCAGCGTAGGCGGGGCTCTGCCCGCTCACAAACGGCTGCCCGGAAAGCGTCACGCGCAGCGGCTTGAGCCTCTTGCGCCATTCGAGCGCTCGCTCCTCGCGGCCCTCCCGATAGTCCTCGAGACGGCCATAGCGCTTCTCACGATCCTCCCGCCAGATGCCCCGGTCTTCTGGGTTCAGGTGATTGAAGGAGTCCCACAGCAAGATCTCGGTCAATCCCGGTTTCTGCAGTTGCCGCACCCAGGCGCTGACGAACGATGCCTGGGCCCGGCCCATATCGCCGCCAAACAGTGGCGGCCGATCGCCATAGGCATCTTCGAGATAATCGGCGATCTCCCAGGAGTCATTGATCCAACGCTCACCATCCACAAGGACCGGCGTGAGGCCTTGATTGGTAAACGTGATCGGAGACTTGTCCAGATAGCCGACAGGAATACGCTCGAACTCATCGATTCCCTTGTGCCGCAGGGCCATGAGGGTACGCCAGCAGAACGGGCAGTAGCGATAACCGTCGCGCCCGCCGAGTTCGTAAACAGTGATCGTCATCGATTAAGC
>CAZCVU010000445.1:0-2762 GCA_964501745.1 uncultured Flavobacteriales bacterium
CGACGATCAGCGGTTCGTCGATCAACTCGGTGGTGAAATAGTCGCCGGGCTTGGGCACTTCCTCGACCCGGCCGAGACAGATCCACTCCTTGCGGAAAATCTGCTCCCTTTCAAGTTCGAGAAATTCCTCTGAGGTGAAACAGGCCGGTGGCAAGGTAATTGTCCGGTCGGCGTCCAGATCCCTGATTTCCGCCAGAGCCTCGCGCAGCGCGGCAATGGTCTGCTTTGCATCCATCTTCTTGTGCTCTCAATCCAGTGCTTCGGCCAATTCCGATTGGCACTTTTCCCTATTCGATAGACCGTATCACAAGGCACCACCAACCATGTCGCCGATGCTCGCCTGATGGAAGAATTCCATCAGAAAAACAATCCGCGCCCGCCCATGTGAAGCGATTACCGCGTGCTAGCTGGTGAGTCTGCTGCTTTCTTCCGGCGTCGCCATTACCGTCTTGATTTCTCGCCGTGAGATGTGCCAGCCCTCTTCGGTCCGCACCAATGTATTGGCAACCTCGCTAAAGCGGTTGGCCGCGACGGTCTCTAACTTTCCGCCGGCCACGTCCCGCTTCGGATAACAGTAGACCACGAGATAGGTGACGGCCTCGGCGTGATCCTCATCGATCACGGTGACGACGATGTTCGAGATCACGTGGCGAATGAGAGACTCATCCAGCAGCTTGTGCATTCCCGAAAGATTGCCGTCCTGACCGTGATATTCGTCGCCGTCCATCGACCAGACGACGTCGGGGGTAAAAAGCGTGACAGCCGTGTCGAAATCTCCCTGATCGACGAGGTTGTAGTAGTGCGTCAGCAGCTTGGCGCACTGCCACTCGATGGCTAGCTTTCGGTCCTCATCCATTGCTTTCTCTCCCTCGGGGTGCATCGTGCATGCACCACAAGCTGTTATCCGACGCGAGGCGTCCTACTATTTTGCCTAGCTTCCCGTCGGCGTCGGCACCGCGGTGTCATCCCGCAGCGTTGTTATGCAATTGCGACGAGCGACGCGCCAGCCTTCCTCTAACCGCACGAACTTGTCCTCGACGTCGCAGAAGTGGTTTGGCCCGACCACTGACACCCTGCCGTCGACCACATCGGCCGTTCTGTGACGATACATCACCATGTAATAGATGACCGTGGCATGGTCGGCATCGGTCATGGTCACTGTCATGTTGGAGACCACGTGGCGGATGAAGAGATCGTCGATGAATTCGTGCATCGACGCCAGATTCGCTTCCCGGCCGACAAAATTATCACCGTCCATGTTCCAGTCGACGTCGGGCGCGAGGAAGGCTACGGCCTGCTCGAACTCATGCCGGTCGATATGACGGTAGTACTGTGTTAAGGCACTGGCACATTCGCGCTCGACTGCCTGCAGTTGTTCTCCATCCATAACACACCTCGCTCTCCGATTTTCGGGCAACTAGCTACTGTGATCAGCTTGTTGTCCTTACCTCAAAATTCTAAACGCCATGCAGTACCCGCGATTAGGTTGCCTGGCTCTCCGTCGGCGTCGGTACGGACGTGGCATCCCGCAGCACTGTTGTGCAATCGCGTCGAGCGATCCGCCAGCCTTCCTGCGTCCGCACGAACGTGTCCTCGAGCTCGAGGAAGTGGTTAGGCCCAACGCGTGACACCTTGCCGTCGACCATGTCGGCTTTCCTGTGACGATACATCACCATGTAATACGTGGCCGTCGCATGGTCGGCGTCGGTCGCTGTCACGATCATGTTCGAGAACACGTGGCGGATCACGAGATCACCAATAAAATCGTTCATCGCCGTGACATTCTCTTCACGGCCGACAAACCGGTCCCCGTCCATGTTCCAGTCGACGTCAGGCGTAAAGAGGGTAGAGGCTTGCTCGAATTCATGCCGGTCGAGGTGACGGCGGTATTTTGTCAGGACAGCCGTGCATTCGCGCTCAATCGCATGCAGCTGTTCTGCATCCATGGCACCACCTCGTTCTCTGATTCCCGGACAATTACCTAATGTGATCACATTAATGTTGAGACGTCAAAGGGATCGTAACTCCATGTAGAAAATACGATTAACTCTCTTGATATGTGATCATGTGTGCTTGATGATGAAGGTTGAATTCGCTTCGATCTGAATGAGAAGCGTCTCAGCCGCGCCGCAGGTGGGGCTTGGCTGGCGGGGCAGGCGGTTCGTCGCCGAGCTTGGCGGTAGAAATCGTATCTGTCCCGCGCCGTTGACTTGAAACTTTACGGCCCGCGCGGCTTAGACCCCGCGCAGAAGTCTGACCCCACCGACGACGACCACTCGGCACTCCGGATCTGTGAAGGGATCTGCAACCAGGCTGATCAAGCGGTAAGGAGGTTGAGGTATGACGGACAATGCACGCAAGGATCGCGCGATGGGCGCGATTATCGGCAATCTGGTGGCAGAGGCACTTGGACTCGGCTGCCACTGGTACTGCGACCTCGAGGCCTTTAAGCGTGAACGTGGGCCGTGGGTCTCGGAATATATGGACCAGAAGACTGACCGCACCGACGATTTTGGCGACGTTGCACGCTTGCGCCACGAATACGGTCTGCGGGCCGGTGACGTATCGCAGACCGGCGAGGTCTTCATCATGCTGCTGGAGTCGGTCGCGGAATGCGGCAAGTACGAGCAGGAGGACTTCACACGCAGGCTCGATGAACTACTGGCCACGCTCGACGGTACGGCCATGTCCGGACGTTTTACGGAGTGGTTCCTGCGTGACGTCTGGAAGCAGCGCAACGAGGGCGTGCCCTGGAGCGAGTG
>CAZCVU010000446.1:0-2760 GCA_964501745.1 uncultured Flavobacteriales bacterium
CAAGAGTCTATTTAAGCGCCGGGCCGCAGGAACCAGCCGTAAGCTGCAGCTGATTGCCGCTAACGTTGACACCTTGTTTATCGTCTCGTCCTGCAATCAAGACTTCAACCCGGCGCGGTTGGAGCGTTATCTGGCACTGGCGCGCGAAGCCGATGTGACGCCGATCATCGTGCTCACCAAGGCGGACCTGACGGACATGCCGGAAGATTTTGTCCGTACCGCAGCCAAACTTCTGCCGGGCCTGTTGGTGGAGGTTTTGGACGCACGCGATCCCGACAGTGTTTCAAGCCTTGTACCCTGGTGCGCGCGCGGCCAGACGGTAGCTCTGGTCGGCTCCTCCGGCGTCGGTAAATCGACCCTCATCGGTACGCTGACTGGTATTGATCGGATCGCAACACAAACCATTCGAGACGATGACGACAAGGGCCGGCATACCACGTCCGCGCGGTCGCTCTATCAACTGCCCGCTGGCGGTTGGCTCTTGGATACGCCGGGTATGCGCGAGTTGCAACTGGCCGATGTCAAAACCGGTATTGAGGACGTCTTTGCGGATATCATCGCTCTGGCGAGGCAGTGCCGATTTGCCGATTGTCTCCACGAGGCCGAGGCCGATTGCGCCGTCTTGGCGGCGATCGACGCAGGCACCCTTGAGGCGCAGCGCCTTCAGCGTTGGCGAAAACTCGCCGCAGAAGAAGCCCGCAACACGGAAAGCCTCGCCGAACGCCGCGCCCGCGACCGTGCATTTGGCAAAATGATCAAGGGCGTCATGAGAGACAAGCAGCAACAAGACCGCGAGTGAATTACCTCGCTGTCCGCGAAAGCAGCTATGCAATTTCCACAGGCCGAGTACCGCGGCCCCGGCGCGCCTCACAAAGCATTGACTTCTTGGGGATTCACATCACATATCGAGTACACGTTTTGCGCTTGTTTTTGTGTTATCTAGATAACCGGCATGCCGATTAGCTTAGCTATCCCCTGACAGTGTGAGCGTTCTTTCGACTGCGCCGACACGTGATGTGGGGTGCGGAGTTTATATTTCTGTTAGAGGAAACAACTATGGCTACTGGTACTGTAAAGTGGTTCAACCCGATCAAGGGTTACGGTTTTATCGAGCCGGAGGACGGCTCAAAAGACGCGTTCGTCCACATCTCCGCCGTCGAGCGGGCCGGACTGAGTTCGCTTAGCGAGGGGCAGAAGGTCACCTATGAGCTTCAGCCCGGGCAGAACGGCAAGTCTTCCGCCGAGAACCTGTCCGTCGAGGACTAGCGACGCAGAGTACCGCCTCCAACCTAGGTTGGGGGCGGCTGCCGTTCGCATACACCTCTGCGGCGTTCGCTGGGAGGTGTTTGACATTCAGGCCCACCCACGTACTCGTCGATCAAGCTTCCTGCTTCGGCCAAACTTCTGGCATCGTCGTGAACGCCGGCAGGTCTGGGTCGATATGATCCCAGGATGGCGCGCGACTGGTGAAGACCACCATTTTCGGTTCGAACAGTTCGGGATCATCCAGGCTCGAAGCCCGGATAAAGATCATCTCAGGCATCGACGAGTTGAGCGAATAGACGGGCGCGCCACAGTCCGGGCAAAACGCACGGCTGACCGAGTTACCGCTATCGGATGAGCGCTCGTAGAGCGTCACGTTGCCGGTGACGCTGACGGCATGCTTTGGCACAACCATGTGCGAACAGTGTCCGATGCCGCTGCTCTTGCGGCAGTCGACGCAGTGGCAATGTCCGCCGCCGACGGCATCTGCCGTGCTCTGATAACGCACCGCCCCGCACAGGCAACCACCTTCGAAATCTGACGTCATTCCATGCTCCGTGGGTTTTGACATGTCACGCCTGCCGGGCCGCCCCCTACCCTGGCACCTGAACGCAACAATCCAAACCTAGCTGAGAGGCATACGCCATATTCAAGGTATGCAGACACGACCACGCCTGCATCGGCAACGCATGAACTCACCTCGTCAGGACCAATGTCGCGCAGCTGAGGCCGACCAGTCTGCCGGCGTCATCAACAGGCTTGATTGTCAGTCAGAAACAATGGTGATAGAAATTGTACAATCGTGCAGGCGCACGGCTCCTTGTTGATCCAACGGGTATGAACCCTCGGGACGACGTTACGATCGTTGCCGTACGGCCGCACTAGCAGACGGGAGAGCGGAGATGAAGAAGGTATTACTGGCTGCCTTGACGGCGGCTTTGTTTCTAGGTTTCGGAGCGGGCGGGAGCTACGCGCAGTCCAAGTCCACGTTGAATAAGATTCTCGAGCGGGGCACGCTTCGGATGGGCGTCACGTTAGACTGGAATCCGATGTCGTTTCGCAATGCCCAGACCAACAAGATAGTCGGATTCGACATCGATTGGAGTACGGAGCTCGCTAAGGACATGGGGGTGGAGATCGAGTTCGTCAAAACGGAGTGGAAAACGCTGCTCGCGGGCGTGGTGTCCGGCAAGTTCGACATCAGCAATAGCGCCTCGCTGACGCCGCAGCGAGCGAAAAGCGTCGGCTTCTCGGACCCCTACTACGAACTCGGCACCGTACCCCTGGCGTTGCTAAAGAATCATGCTAGGCTCTCGACTTGGGAAGCTATGGACAAGCCAGATGTGACCGTCGCGAGCACGTTGGGAACGGTGCAGGAGCTGCAGGCCCAGGAGTATTTTCCGAATGCGAAGCATCGGGTCGTCGAGGCTCCGGCGTTATCTTATCCGACATTCCCCAGATGGGTTCCAAATCCATGGAAATGGTACTTCCACTCCG
>CAZCVU010000447.1:0-2754 GCA_964501745.1 uncultured Flavobacteriales bacterium
CGGAGTGGAAGTACCATTTCCATGGATTTGGAACCCATCTGGGGAATGTCGGTTTGTGCAGCTACGCTATTTGCCGCCAACTTCAACACAGCTTCCACATTGTCAGTGCGACGACGCACGCTATAGTCTACGCGCGAGCAGCGGTAAAGAATGTGGCATTGGTGCATCGGCAACCTGCAGACCTTCATTGGCCTGCAAGATGACAGGACCCAAAAGTGCAAGTTCGTTCAGGCGAGCATGAGCCGGTGACTAGCCCCTCCTGGCTTGGATCGAGGCGCCTGGAACTGGTTGTGCCAGCCGCCATCTTTGTGCTCGCGGCTATTCCACGTTGCCTGGTCTGGTGGACCGGCGGCGCGCTTTCGACATCCGACTACGATGATTACCGGGAACACGGCTCTGAACTGTTCGCTACGGGCGTGATTTCGGACCCACATATCATGCCTGGATATGCCGTCCTGACCCAGATATTTGGCGAGGACACCGGCGTGATCCTGCTCGACATCGGACTGTCTTCCCTCACCTGCGTTCTCGTCTGGTGGCTCGCGAAACGCCTGTTCGACGATCGACTGGCGGCGGCGCTCAGTGGCATCGGCGCGGCACTTCATCCAAATCTGATACTCACGGCGGCAAGCGGATTGACGGAGCCCAGCTTTACCTTCTTCTTTCTCGCTGCGTTGGCTCTTTTTTACCGGGAAAAGTACCTGGCCGGCAGTGTGCTCTTCGTCCTATCGATTCTGATTCGTCCGTCATTCGATTTTTTGGCGCCGGTGCTCGTGTTCGTGTTCGCCGTCATTACACATCGGCGCGATTGGATACAGGGCTTACGAAAAGTAGGCATCTACGCGGCTTGCTACTTTGTTCTAATGGCCCCGTGGTGGATCCACAATCTCAACAAATATAACGACTTCGTTCGACTGAATCTTGCAGATGGTTACGTACTGTATTTAGGGAACAATCCGCATTCCCAGACCGGCGAGGGCATGGCGAGCGACACGTCTGCTAGCGATCCACTGTTTGCTATATCTGACCCAATAGAACAGAACGCGGCGATGAAGAGCGCGGCAACGCGATTCATCGTCGAACAACCTGCGCGATTTCTCGAGTTGAGCACCATGCGTTTTTTGCGCTTTTGGCATGTCGAGCCGGGCTCCAATCTAACCGTCTATCTTCTCATTCACCCGTTCACCATCGCATTCGCCGGCTTCCTGATCTTTGGTTCTTTGCGCCGATGGCGCGAAACCACTCCGCTTGTGCTTTGCATCGTATACTTAGCGAGTATTCATACAGCGCTCATTAGTGCGCCGCGTTATCAGCTTCCTATAGCACCACTCGTCATTATGCTTGGCGTTGCCTGGCTTACCGTCAGCGTGCGGGCACTAATACTGCGGCGGCGCCGGCACCCGTGAAGCGCCTTATATTCGCCTAAACAGGGTCGTTCATGAACCGATGACAAGGTTGGCCGGCAACGTGGGAAATACGTGGGCAAGTCTTTGGACTTTGTCACGGTGCAACGCATATTTCTAGAATAACTTGAGGTAGATACAAAGCTACCTTCGTTTGTACGATCTAAAGTCCGAGGGCTTTCGGAAGGGGCGACAGCCCTCACCTGCGACTATGGCAAACGTATTTGGTTGTCCGTCAACTCCGGCCTTGCCGCAGGGTGCCGGCTAGTCCCGCCGCGAGCACGAGCGCGAGCATCCGCAAACCCAGTGCGTCATGCAATAGCATCGGTAATGCCAAATAGACCACGACAACTGCGCCTAATGCCCAAGGCAGTCGATGTGTGGCGCGAACGAACAGTGCGACGACCGCAAACACGATTGGGATGCCGACAAGCCCCATCTCAGTCACAAGCGCGAGTGGCGCGTTGTGGATGAACCGCAGGTTCTGCCCAGCGAGTACACTTTCAGCGGCAAGATATGAGGCGAACTGGCCGAGGCCAATACCAGCGGGAAAGCTCTGAGCCGTCGCGCTGCCAGCGGCCGCCCACAGCTGCTGGCGAAAGCCAAGCGAAACACCGATCGTATCGAAGCGTTCCAAAACCGCGACGTTGCGCAGAGTATCGCCGGACACAAACAACAAGGTGAAGACGACCAGCAGGAGGATCGCGGCGAGCAACGTTATCCGTGGCCCTGACCGCCGCTCTTCCAAACCCAAGAAGGGCAACAGAGCAAGCATGACTAAGGAAACCGCAAGGTAGGTCTTGTTGAAGAGCAGAAACGCGACCGCGATAAGTGCGCCAAGACCAGTCAGCAAATAGCTGCGGGGGATGGCGCCGCCCGCATAGCCGGCAACAGCCAGCACCATAACTCCCGATAATGTCGCCAGATGCTGATTTCGCGGCAGAAACCATGATCCAGGCGCATAAAGTTCCTGGAAATGCAGCGCCACCGTCTGAACTGTGAGCAAGCTGAAAAGAACAATCAGGATTCGTTGTGACGGCAACCGGACGCCGCCGGCCTGTATCACAATTGTCAGCAGCAGCACTTCTAGAAAAAACGCTGCTGTTTTCACGGTCTCACGCGCCAAGCCTGCAAGATCGAGGAGCGAATCAGCGAACAGAAAAGCCGCGGAATGCAGGACCACCAGCGCCATCGCAGCCAAGGCTAGGGAGAGCACCAGAAGGTCGGCGCGAGTACCCCGATCACGAACCGTCAGCAAGAACAGCAGTACGACCACAAGGTCGAACAGGCTAAGGTTGATAGCCCGGCCCGACGCTCCCAGCGGAACAATTCCGTATACCGCCGTACTGAG
>CAZCVU010000448.1:0-2750 GCA_964501745.1 uncultured Flavobacteriales bacterium
CCGAGCCTTTACGATGTCGATGATCCGGACCGACCCGATCTCTCGCGCCCGCGCCTTGAACAGTTCCTCTTCGCCCGTTCGGACAGTCCGGTCCTGCAACTGCTTTTCGACAATTTGCAGCCCCTCGGTGATCTCATCCTCATTGACGCTCGCGCAGTAGCGACCCAGCAGAAACTCGACCACGTAGGTGGGAACCGGGTATTGGCGCGAGTATTTTCGGACCAGATCCTTTCGGACCAGATACCCATCGAAAACGGATGCCGCGAGTTTGTCTAGTTGATCGAATTCCATTGTCATGTTTCTTCTCCGACGGTCGTCGGCTTGTAGTCGAGCACCCGTCCCGTTTGGTCTATGACGACGACCGAAGCCGCAACTCCTTCATGGCTGTCGTCGGATACAGCAAGGCTCGCTTCGCCTGTTTCAGTCAACTCTTTGGAAGCGACAGCAATGCTGGATTTGGCCTGCTTCCAATTGAGCCTCAGGTCAGTTGTAAGACCCGAGGCGTTCGTCTCGACGCGGATCCGGCAGCGCATGCCGCGCCAGGAGATATCCGAAATGCTGGCGGAAACCGCCGCCTCCCCGCGCTCGACGATCATGTCGGGCACCACGCATTCCTGCAGACTGACGCCGCCATGTGTGTATTCAACGTTGACACGGAACGCGCCGATCCCCGGTGGCGAAGCGATCCGGAGCAGCGGGTTCCAATACCAAGGATAGGTCGGGACGGAAGGTGTCGAGTCACCTTTGACGGCGGCGCAGCGGGCCCACTTGGTTTCGACCAGATAAGGCGGCAATTCGACTTTCGGTAGGCCGCCGGGAAGCAGCAGCCAGCCGTGGTCGGTGACAACCCGCACCTTGCTCCATCCCGCGTTGAGGAGCGTATCAATGCGATCGACAATGGATTCGATTTCGGGGTCGATCTGTCGGACCAGCGCGGCGTCGAGCGAATGACCAAGCGAGTCGATCTTGCCCATTTCGGTCCATGCGCCAGCCTCGGAACCCACCGCCAAGCGCGTTTCGCCGTCCTCAAGAATCTCCACACCCTGACGAGCCATGGCATCGCGGAGCCGCGGGGCGTTGGCCGGTTTCCCGTTATCGGAAACAAGCGGGTAGAAGTCCTCCGCGTCCGATCCACCGGCGCAGGCCGAATGGGCGGGCGACGCCAGCGGCTTTGCCGTCGCGGTGACCGTGGGAATGGCGGCGACGCGATGCGAAAGCCGTGTCTTGATGCCGCGTGATTCGAGCCGCTCCTGCAACATCATCCCGAGATCGAAGCGCAGACCGTCCGTGAAAAGGACGCAGGTGTCGGGGTCGGCCTCAATGCCCGATGCCAGTTTGCCTGGATCGGCATCATTGGCAGAGAGCAGTTCTTGAAAGCGCCTTGCCGAACGGTCAAGCCACGGCTCGTAGAGCGCCTGCACGACCTTGGTGACGAGATTGTGCTCGGCGCCGGGTTTAAGGCTCGACAACGCTTCGATCGCGGAGAGATCGCAGCGCCAACCTCCAGCAACATAATCCGAGATCAACGCCTCGGCGGACGCTCCACCAAGGGTTCGTTTCGCCGCGTGGGCGAGGCGGCCGAGAGGGTCCAGAGCAAGCGCGAAAGGACTCTCGCCGATCTGAATCCACACCCATCCTCGACGTTCCTTATGCTCTTCGTCGAGTTTTGTGACCTTATCGCAGGCGTCGGCGTGAGGGAGCTTGGCGACCGCCTCGAGTTCCTTGCGAAGCTTGTCCTCCTGCTCCTCGTTTAGGCCCGGCCGGCGGGATTGATCAATGAGGCCGAGCAGGTCCTTGGGGCGCGCCGCCCGTAAAGCGGTTGAGACACCAGGGTAGAGCTTGGGTGCGTCGCAGAAGCGTTGCCACACCTCGTCCCATTTGCCGCCACCCTCGGTTAGCGCATCCGCTGCCGCCCGGGTTCCGTCGGTGTCCGGATCGAAGCCGAACTCCCTGACACAGACATCGCGGAATGTTGCCCACCGACCGGCGTCGCAGCGGTCCTCGAATGCCTCGGCATCGCTCAGCCAGGTCAGTAGATCCCGGACGGGATCGCCGATGGCGAGGCGATCAAAATCGTCCGCCTCAAGCCGCCGGCCACGGAGTCCGGCGATCGGTTCCTGTGCCAGCAGGGGCAGAGCGCGCATCATTGCGTCCCGCGTTCGGTCGTCGCCTGCTATGTCGAGTGCGAGTGCGTCGTCCGACGTCAGGAATGCCTCGACCGTCCAGTCGCGGCCGTTGCGCTGGTGCCACACGCCGCCACGGTATTGGAGCTCGATCAGCGGCTGCAGCATGGGATCGCAATCGCCCGCCGCGCGCAAATCCTGACGACCCACCTTCGGCAAATAGAGAATCGGAACAACGCCCTCTTCTGGTGCCACGTCGGGCAGGGACCGCTCGACGATGCATTTCAGCCAGATGACCGGGCCCTGGCGCTCCTCGGGCGCATAGGGGCCGAGCAGATAGAGCTGGGGTAAGACCTTTTGCAGTGCCGGCAACAGCGGTTTCCATTGCGCGTCGGCATCTGCCCAGAGCAGCACTACCGGCGCCCCAACGCCGTCCGGGGCCCGGAGGGCGGCGGCGAAGGACTCCTTCATCGCATCGATGAGAATCTCGGCTTGGGAGATACTCACGACTTGCCCCCCGCCTTGGATGCCTGCCGCGTTCGCGCGGCCTCCTTGAAGGCGCGGGTGTAGTGCAGGTTGTTCCAGCGATTGCCGTCGAAAGTCCCGCCGCCTTCAAAGTCTAATTCG
>CAZCVU010000449.1:0-2746 GCA_964501745.1 uncultured Flavobacteriales bacterium
GGCGCCTACTCGGTAGTTGCGCTGACCAACGACGCGCTGATCGGGGTACGCGATCCGCTCGGCGTACGGCCGCTTGTGCTCGGTCGGATAGGCGACGCGCATATTCTCGCCTCTGAGACCTGCGGTCTCGACATCGTTGGCGCTACTCACGTTCGTGATATCGAACCCGGCGAGATTGTCGTCATCAACACCGACGGCGTCAGGAGCGTGCGGCCGTTTCCAACCACAAGTCAGCGGTTTTGCATCTTCGAGTATGTCTATTTTTCGCGGCCGGACAGTGTCGCCGAAGGCCGCTCCGTGTATGAGACACGAAAACGAATTGGCGCCGAGCTCGCACGAGAGCACGGCGTCGCCGCAGACGTCGTCCTGCCGGTCCCGGACTCCGGCACGCCTTTAGCGATCGGTTACGCGGCGGAAACAGGCATTCCGTTCGAGCTTGGCATCATACGAAACCACTATGTCGGCCGAACCTTTATCGAACCGACCGACGAAATCAGACATCTCGGCGTGAAACTGAAGCACAACGCCAACCGAGTCTTTATCGAGGGCAAGCGCGTGGTCCTTGTCGACGACTCGATTGTCCGCGGAATCACGTCGCAGAAGATCGTCGAAATGGTGCGCGCCGCCGGCGCAGCCGAAGTACACATGCGGATCTCAAGCCCACCGACGACAAACTCGTGCTTTTACGGGGTCGATACGCCCGACCGTGATCAACTGCTGGCCGCCAAGTCCAGTGTCGAAGAAATGTGTGCACTGATCGGCGCGGATAGCCTTGCTTTCGTATCGATCGATGGCTTGTATCGCGCGATCGGGCTGCGGGGTCGCGATGGCGCAGCGCCGCAATACTGTGACGCATGCTTTACCGGTGACTACCCGATACCCCTCACCGATCGGTCGGAAGGAACGCGCTCGACGCAATTGTCACTGCTGACCGAACCCATGTAATGGCAGTGGCGAGATCGCAGCAGGGACGACTAAGCGGCCGCATCGCTTTGATTACCGGAGCAAGCCGGGGTCTCGGCGCTGCCGTCGCCAAACGCTATGCAGCGGAAGGCGCCCACCTGGTACTCGTCGCACGGACCGTCGGTGGCCTCGAGGAAACCGACGATGCGGTCAAGGCCGCTGGCGGCGAAGCGACACTTGTTCCGCTCGACCTTACACAATTCAATGCGATCGACGAACTCGGCGGTCGGCTACATGAACGCTTCGGCAGACTCGATGTCCTGGTAGGTAATGCGGCGGCGCTCGGCGTGCTCTCGCCAATCGGACATATCGAGCCCGAAGTTTGGCATGAAACATTCGCAATAAACGTGACCGCAAACTACAGGCTGATCCGGAGCTTTGACCCGTTGCTGCGGCAATCCGAGGCTGGCCAGGCCATCTTCGTGACTTCGGCGGCGACCAAGAACCTGTTCCCGTATTGGGGTCTTTACTCGACAACCAAGGCAGCGCTCGATGCTGTCGTTGGCACCTATGCACAGGAAATGGCGAACACCAGCGTGTGCGTCAACCTGGTCGATCCGGGGGTTTTGCGGACCGGCATGCGCGCAACGGCAATGCCGGGCGAAGATCCAGCCAGCCTGCGCCATCCTGACGAAGTGACCGACCTGTTTGTCGAGCTGGCAGCCGCCGACTGCCGGCGTAACGGCGAGATCATCAAGGCGCAGTGACTGGCACCTGACCAACCGCCTATCGACGCCCTTCAGTGACGTAGGGATTGCGGCCCTTGCGCAGATAAAGGCGCAGCGGAACGCCGTCGAGATCGAATTCATCCCGCAGGCGATTCGCCAGATAACGAAGATAGCTATCAGGCACCGTCTTCGCCCGGGTTGCCCAAATCGCAAATGTCGGCGGCCGCGCCTTGACCTGTGTGATGTAGCGCAGTCTGACACTGCGGCCACGATCCATCGGCGGCGGATGATCCTCGGTGACCCTACCAAGCCAGTCGTTGAGTCGGGCCGTCGGTACGCGTCGGTTCCAGGCGTCATAGACTTCGAAGACCGTGTCGAGCAGACGCTCCAGATTGTGGCCCTTGAGCGCCGAGATGGTCACGAACGGAACGCCACGCACCTGCGGTAAAGAGGTCTGCAGTCGATCGCGCAAGCGCTCAAGTGCTGCCTTTTTATCGGTCACGGCGTCCCACTTGTTGGCGGCAATCACCAGTGACCTGCCCTCATCGATGGTTTGCCGGGCAATCGCCAAGTCCTGGCGCTCAAGCATCGCCTCGGCGTCAAGGAGAAGCACCACAACATGCGCATAGCGAATCGCCCGCTCGGCATCTCCCACCGACATTCGCTCGAGACTGTCGCTGACGCGGGCGCGGCGACGCTGTCCAGCGGTGTCGACCAGCCGGAGTGGCTTTTCCTTGTAGCTCCAGTCGACGGCAATCGCGTCGCGAGTAAGCCCCGCTTCCGGGCCCGTAAGCATGCGATCCTCGCCGATCAGCCTATTGACGAGCGTTGATTTACCGACATTTGGCCGACCGGCAATGGCAAGTTGGAGCGGCGGCGCCTCGCGTTCTTCCGTCTGTTTCTCAGTGAGACCTTCCTCCCCACTTGCCGCCGTCCACGGCAAAATGGCAGCAAACAGATCGGCAAAACCCTCGTTATGCTCGGCCGATATCGCCACCGGATCGCCGAGGCCCAAGGCGTAGGCTTCGCTGAGTCCAGCAATATCGAAGGTGCCCTCGCATTTATTGGCGACGACGATCACTGGTGCTCGCTGACGGCGCAGCCAGTCGGCGAAA
>CAZCVU010000450.1:0-2741 GCA_964501745.1 uncultured Flavobacteriales bacterium
AGTCCGCAAAAAGGCCAGAGGCAAACTGCTCGGGAGTTCAGTTCAAATGTCCGCTCCTGGCTATAAGCGGACCATTATCGCGAGCTTGGAAAACATCCACTGCTAACCCAAAGCGGACATAGAAGACGATGAGAAACTCATGCTGCAGATCGTAAAGCTCTGTGACTTCGAAGGCGGCACTGACACGATGACAAGCTTGCTCTCGGAATCCCGGCTAGGCACCGGCCGGCTTACCAAACTGTTCATCGCCAATCACCCGATTGAATTCCCGCTGGGCGATACGCCAGCCTTCGTCCAGGCGCACGAGTTCGTCTACGGTCTCGTTGAAATGAGTGGGCGCAGCCGATGACACTTTCCCGTCAGCGAATTCGGTTTTGTCGAGGCTGTATATCATCCAGTATGCGGTAACCGTGGCATGATCGGCATCGTGCACCGTCACAATCATGTTGGTGACCACTCGGCGCCTCCAAGAATCAAATCTTGCCCCTCTGGCCTTCATCGACGCGATATTCGCTTCGCGGCCCACTGGGTTGACAGCGCCCTTGAAGACGACATCGGGTGCAAAGAGGGCAGCTGATTCTTCGTACTCTTCCATGTCGATGTGACGAGCGCCCTGCAGAATGACCTTCTCGCATTCGCGCTCAATTGCATGTAGCTGTTCGACATCCATGGCACCACCTCGCGCTCGAATTCTCGCGCAAAACCGCTTGACCGTTGAGATTGTCGCGTTCCGTCAGGACGGTATCGCCACCGCCGACCTGAGTAAAGCAAAGCTGCGGCAAAATGACGGGAGGAAGCGTGCATTGAAGGCGCACAAGGTTCGCTCCTGACTACTAGCCGATCTATCAGGACGCCTCAGCGAATGTCTGCTTGTGGTTATAAGCGGACCAATGTCGTGCGGGGTGGAAACATCCGCTCCTGCCCTGAACGCGAACATATCGCCAGACGGCGACGGCTGGGCTAACCGCTACCTAGGCCCGACCTGCCGTGTGGTAATCGAAAGCGGGTCCCCAAATCCCTTTGCGCGCGTCCTCTACGAATCCCCGGGGTGCTGATCCGTAGCCACCATTGATTAGGATCAACGGACCCGAAGCCAACACTGATTAGGATCAGCAGCACTGGAACGTCGAAACGGGAGGCAGGGAAGATGGCCCAAGACCTGGAGCAAAACAAACGGAACGCGCAGGCAATGTATGACCTGATGTATAATCAGTGCAAACCTCGGGAAGCCATCGAGAAATACATGGGCGATGTCTACATCCAGCACAATCCCACGGTGCAGGATGGAAAGGACGGTTTCATCGAGGATTTTGAGCGTATGAGCGAAACCCACCCTGGAAAAAGGGTGCACTTCAAGCGCGTATTTGCGGATGGCGATTTCGTTATCCTCCACTGCCATCACGAGTGGCCTGGGGATGTCGACTGGGCTGGGATAGACATTCTTCGCTTCGATGAAAACGGCAAGATTGTCGAGCATTGGGACGTCCTGCAAATCATCCCAGACGAAATGCTCCATTCAAACACGATTTCTAAGTCCAGACCCTTCGAATGACCACCGGTCGCGCCGAGCGGGCCATAGGCATAGGTTCGTTTCGGGCTTCAACTGGAGTATCAGGATCAACTCGGAGGAAGGTCAATGGCGGTAGCACCGGCTGTCACAGGAGAAACACGATGAGCGCCCCCATCCCGCTTCACGGCATCGAAGACCTTCCACCCGTCGGTGCTGGTCGGAAGGCTACTGAAGGCGCCGTAAAACGCCTCCTGCTCGGGACCAACGAGAGCCCGTTGGGGCCCAGCCCGCTGGCGCTGGAGGCGTACGAGAAACGTGGGCTTAACCTCAATCGCTATCCCGACCCATCGTATCGCGAACTCCGCGAGGCAATCGGTAAGCGATTTGGCTGCGATCCCGCGCGAACCGTCGTCAGCTGTGGTTCGGAGGCACTCATAAACATGCTGATCTGCGGCTATTGCGAGCCCGGCGATGAAGTTCTCTTCAGCCAGTACGAGTTCCTCATGGTCGTTCGGGCGGCACATCTCTGCGGCGCCACGCCCGTCGAGGTGCCGAACAAGGGCTGGAAGGTCGACGTTGACGCCATGCTGGCGGCGGTCACCGACAGGACGAAACTGGTGTTCGTCGCCAACCCCAACAACCCTACCGGCACCTACCTTCCAGACAGTGAGATCCGGCGGCTGCACGCAGGCGTCCCGGAACATGCGCTGTTCTTCCTCGATTCCGTCTATGCCGAATACGTCATGGAAAGCGACTACAAGTCAGGAATTGAGATGGTGGACGAGTTCTCCAACGTCGTCATGATCCGCACGTTCTCGAAATACTATTCGCTGGCCGCCCTCAGACTCGGCTGGGCTTACGGCAGCGCCGAGATCGCGCGGGCTATCAACACCATGCGGGCGCCATACAACGTTGGTTCGCCGGCACCGGAATGCGCGACGGCCGCACTCGCCGATCCTGAATTTGACCGCATCGTTCTGGCACATAACAACAAATGGATGCCCTGGTTGTCGAAAGAACTGGAGGCAATGGGGCTCGAAGTGGCGCCTTCGGTCGGCAACTACGTGTTGGCACGCTTCAAGGACGCCGAAACCGCCGAGGCGATGTACAAGAACCTCCTCGCCAAGGGTATTGTGACCACCTACCCGACGCCCTACGGGCTACACGACTGCCTCCGGTTCACCGTCGGTCTTGAAGAGGAACTGCGCGAGCTGGTCGAGGTGATGGCAAG
>CAZCVU010000451.1:0-2740 GCA_964501745.1 uncultured Flavobacteriales bacterium
GCAGCTTCAACTCGGCCTTGAGGATATGGATCAAGAGGCAGCGTTGGCCGTTGCGTTGGCGGGCTATACCATCGGCAACAAGACGCTCTACCACTGCATACGTCAACTTGGACCAGGCGAATTCGCTGTTTTTTGCGATGGCAGCGAGCCAGTTGTCGATCGCTACTTCCAATTTCGCCCATGGCTGGCAGAGGGCAATGGTCGCGCAGGCCTAAAAAGTCGGGCAGCTGAAGTCTGTCGCCATATTCTCGGGAAAATGATCGAGTCTGTCGATAGCCGCCCGATCGTAATTCCTTTGAGTGCAGGGCTCGATTCTCGTTTGATTGCCGCCGGGCTGAAAGAACTAGGTTATCGCGACGTTCGCTGTTTTGCATACGGACTTCCTGGGAACCACGAGGCGGAAACCAGCAAGGCAGTTGCGGAACGCCTCGGATACTCGTGGCGTTTTGTGCCCTACTCAAACAGTCGGCAGCGCGAGACTTTTCAGCGACAAGATCATCGTGATTTCGTCGCTCATTCAAATAGCTTCACCGGGATCCATTTTGAGCAGGAATTTCTCGCCTTTACTGAACTCGCCGAGGACGGCTGGCTTCCGACTGAGGCGGTCATCGTTAACGGTCAGTCCGGAGATTTCAGCACTGGAAATCACATTCCTTCTGTTCTACTTGAGCCGGCGCCACGCGAACGCAGTTCGCGGACCGAACGGATTACGGACAGTTTGGTTACCAAACATTTTAAGCATTGGGGATTTCTCATGACGCCGGAGAACCTGATCCGGATTAAGAACCGATTGCAACGCGAGATCGATTCAATTGGCGGATTGCCGCATAACCCAGCTAATGACTACGGGATTTATGAATGGTGTGAATTCCAGGACCGCCAATGTAAATATGTGGTAAACGGGGTGCGCCTCTATGAGTTCCTCGGTTACGACTGGCGTATGCCGCTATGGGACAAGGACTTTATCGACTTTTGGGCTGCGGCACCGCTAACGGCGAAGGCGAATCAGAACCTCTATCGTGAGGTTCTGATCGAGCAGAATTGGGCCGACGTTTGGACTGATATTCCGATTAATGCCAAGCGCATTCGTCCCAACTGGTTGAGGCCGTTACGCTATGCACTTAAGGCGCTGCACGCACCACTCGGCCGTCGGCGCTGGCATGCCTTTGAGACCCGCTATCTCTATTATTGGATGAGCAATCATTGCAACTATGCCGGCATGCCCTACGGGCACGTGGCTGCCGATGGGCGCGGACACGCGTCGTCCGTTGCATTCCAGATCGAAGCCTATTTGGCGGAACAAGGCATCGAATTGGATGCCTTTTCGCTAGTTGCAGCATGAAACCAATCGCTGAATTTTCGATTCAGGGTTATCGCAAACTGCTAGCGGATTTTGCGGCGCTTGGATACGTCTGCTGCACATTCGCTGCGGCCAATCCCCAACGGCGAGATCTTATCCTTCGGCATGATATCGATATGTCGTTGGAGGCCGCATTGGAATTGGCAGAGGTGGAAGCCGAGGCTGGTGTTTCAGCAACTTACTTCGTGCTCGTTTGCTCTGATCTGTACAACCCGTTTTCAAAGCGCAACAGTGATAGGCTGCGACGCTTGCTGCAACTTGGACATGCGATCGGCCTGCATTTCGACGCTAGTTTGCTTGGCAACGATATCAACACTTTATCCAACGCCACGGCCCACGAATGCAGTTTACTGGAGGGGATTACAGGCCAGCGGATCGAAGTAATCAGCTTTCACCGCCCAGCAAAGGCACTGCTCGGACTTGCCGACTCCCTCTCCGGGAGACTTCATGCATATCAGCCCCGCTTCTTCTCAGAAATGGGTTATTGCTCAGATTCCCGCGGCGCTTGGCACCACGGACACCCCTTGAAGCATAGTGCGCTCCGTAATGGTCTTGCTTTGCAGTTGTTGACACACCCGATCTGGTGGACAGGCGAAGTGACCGCTCCTGAAACTAAACTGAAGCGGTTTCTTACTCACGCGGTCGAGGAGTTGGATCAAGAGCTGGCTGCACAATGTGGGATTCATAGGCCGGACCAGATCTTGGCACGGCGCGGTGATGCAACGTGATTGGCGTCGCCGTCATCGGTACGGGCTATTGGGGACGAAACCTAGTGCGAAATTTTGCGCAGTTGGGAGCTCTCCGAGGCATTTGCGATACTAATGAAGAGGCTCTGGCTGCACAGGCGGAAATCCAGCCGGACGTGAAGACTTGGCACTCCGTGGAAGCAGCTTTGGCCGAACCGTCGGTCGACGCGGTGGCGATCGCAACGCCCGCGATATCCCATGGCCCGATAGCGAGAATGGCACTCGAGGCCGGAAAGCATGTGTTTGTTGAAAAACCGCTGTGTCTGGACCTGAAGGAGGCGTCGCGGCTCAAGTCGATGTCCGAATTCTCAGGATTGACTCTGATGGTCGGACATCTGTTGCTATACCATCCCGCATTTCAGTGTTTGCGCGAGTTTGTCGCAGCAGGCCATATCGGTGCGCTTCGCTACATCTATTCCAATCGCGCGAGTCTTGGAAGAATCCGCCGTGAGGAAAATGCCTTGTGGTCGTTTGCGCCGCACGACGTGTCGATGATTCTCGCGTTGACAGATGAAATGCCAGAATGGGTTCAATCGAATGGGGTCGCCCACCTTTCGCCGACCGTGGCCGACATAAGCCTCTCGCATCTCACCTTTCGACGAGAACTTCAGGCGCATATTTTTGTTTCATGGCT
>CAZCVU010000452.1:0-2727 GCA_964501745.1 uncultured Flavobacteriales bacterium
TATCGTCATGCAAAGCTCCTCAAATTTGACCTGCGTCGATTGACGCAACTGGGAACTTACAGCTGGAGGGCCGAAGTGGTTCTTGAGTTTGATTTCGGACCATCGCCCCGCGGCGTAATCGGCTTTGAAAGCAGACGCCGGGGTTTGTACCAATTGCACGTTGACAATCGGACCGGTAAATGGCGCCTGGACCGCTTCAATGCGGCAGGCATGATACAACTGCTTCCAGCATCGACGGACTAGAAGGTCGGGCGTATCCCGTTTGCCAACCTACCGGCGACGTTCCAATAACTCCTTGAAAATGGTCGGAGCGGCGGGATTCGAACCCGCGACCCCTTGACCCCCAGTCAAGTGCGCTACCAAGCTGCGCCACGCTCCGGCCGAGCCTGCAAATGTTGAAAATTAAGGCTTACAGGCTGTTCTTACCAAACTCCCGATAATGCGACTATGAACGAATACAGGCCAGATGTGCAACAGTCTGCCGGCGCGGCGACCAGTGCCAAGAGGTCACGGCCTGCCGCCGGCCCGCGCCACGGTCGCAAAACGGCAGACCGTGGCGGCAGCTCGCGGTCGTTGATGGTGGCTCGGGCTAGCGGTAAATTCGACCCGTCCACTTAGGGGAGCGAAATGATGCCGTTGTCCGACAAGGGGTTATTCAGTAGCGCGCCAGACCGACCCGAGTCCGTACCGGAGGGTGTGGTTACGCTGTGGGATGCGCTGATAGAATCGGGCAAGGCGATGTTCGGCGACGACTGGCAGAATCACGATCTATTCGCCCATCGAACAACTGGCAGGTCCGGTCAGGTCAGCACGGTGCAACTGGAAAATTCGGTCGGATCATGGGCGCGCGGCCAGCAAGCCTGGGATCAGCTCCGGCAGTGGCTCGAGGCGGGAAACGTCCAGGCGTTTCGGCATCCAAAGACGCCAATCAAACCAGAGACATGGGAAGAAAACCGGTCGCGGTTCATTCTCAGATCGGGAAAGATCAGACGTCCGGGCAAACGTCCGTGGGATTGGGTTGTGGTGTCGAAGAGCGACCTGGATCAGATGATTTTGGACGCTGGCGGGAGACCTCAGCCAGCGGACAACTAAGCCAACTCGCCACGCGTTAGCCCAGTTCCTTCGCCAACAAGGCGCGCAATTCGCCGAGCTCGTCGAGGATTGTCCGCAGCTCCGCGCGGTGGTCGGACGACAGTCCGCTCGAACTCGCCGCCGCTTGTGCCGGCCGCTCGACGCTGCCCGCCGATCCCCCGGCACTGGCCGGTGCCGCGTCGCGCAAGACGCTGCGCACGCCGTTCTCCCTGAACAGGCGTTGCACGCCGCGGATCGTGTAGCCGTCGCGATAGAGCAGTTCGCGGATACGGTTGAGCAGGGCGACGTCTTCCGGCCGGTAGTAGCGTCGCCCCCCGCCCCTCTTTAACGGCTTGATATGGCTGAACTTTGTTTCCCAGAACCGCAGCACATGCTGGGGCACATCGAGTTCGCCGGCAACCTCACTGATCGTCCTGAAAGCCGTTGCCGACTTGCCGCCGCGCCGGACCGAAGACGCTTCCTTCGTGGGCTCGTTTATGGCCACCCGCCCGCCTTTACCCGCTTGGCGTTGAGTTCACTCGATTCTTCAGCACATGACTTGGCCGAAACACCAACACGCGCCGTGGCAAAATCGGTACTTCCTCGCCGGTTTTGGGGTTGCGGCCGATGCGCTGACCCTTGCTGCGCACCGAAAAGCTGCCGAATGAGGAGATTTTTACCATCTCGCCCTGCGCCAGCGTCTTCGACATTTCAGACAGAATGGATTCGACAAGTTCTGCCGATTCGTTGCGCGATAAACCGACTTCCTGATAGACAGCTTCGCTCAACTGCGCGCGGGTAACGGTGTCTCCCGGCATGCCTCCCTCCGATTGCATTTTGCCAACGGTACTGCCGGGCGAGAAATCCGTCAATTACAAAGGGATGTATTGCGAGCTTGATGCAGCCTCGAAACCGGTCTCGAGACCGGAGTCAGGCCTCCGATCCAAGCCCCAGAACTAAAGCCGTACCAATGCCGAACCCCAGGTAAACCCGCCGCCCATCGCCGTTAGCGCTGCAATCTGTCCCGGCTTGAAGCGTCCTTGTGACGCAGCTGCAGCCAAGGCGAGTGGAATCGTTGCGGCCGACGTATTTGCCTGTTCCTCTACCGTCACAATGGTTTTTTCAGGCGGAATCCCAAGGCGCTGTCCAACGCTATCCATTATGCGGATATTGGCCTGATGCGGTACCAGCCAGTCAACGTCCTGCGCCGTCAGGCCGTTGGCAGCGAGTGCTGTTTCCACCCCTTCGACCATGCGGATGACGGCCTGGCGATAAACCTCGCGGCCCTGCATGCGGACATGGCCCGAGGCTCCGGTCGTCGATGGGCCGCCATCGACGAATAGAGCATCATACTGTGTGCCGTCGGAGTAGAGATGCGTCGAGAGCACGCCGCAATCCTTATTCGTCCCTGCCCCTTCGGCCGGCTGCAAAACCAGCGCACCGGCCCCGTCGCCGAACAGCACGCATGTCCCGCGGTCGTTCCAATCGAGAATCCGGCTGAAGGTCTCGGCGCCGATGACGAGTGCCGTCTCCGCCTGGCCAAGACGTATCATGTTATCGGCCATCGCAAGCGCATAGATGAAGCCGGTGCAGACAGCCTGCACATCGAAAGCCGCCCCCCGCTGCATTCCCAATTCGGCCTGCACACGCGCCGCA
>CAZCVU010000453.1:0-2726 GCA_964501745.1 uncultured Flavobacteriales bacterium
TTGAATACCCGAGTCACCCTCATTCGGTGGCGCCTGTATCGAGGCCCCACCATCTATTTCTTATTGTACTATAATACTCTTTTTCATCGTAAGGATCGACTGGTAGTGAAAGTCCACGCGCCGTCAATCCGCCGACGGCGGCAAGCAGATCGAAATGCGCGACAATTTCGTCGCGTTGCGCGCCGACGAGACCAACTTGAGCATTAAGCAATTCCTGTTCCGCGTCGAGGACATCGAGCACCGTGCGCGAGCCAACCGTCGCCTCCTGCGTGACGCCATCCAAAGCGATCTGAGCGGCACGAACCTGCGAACTCAGCGCCTCAATCCGTGATCGAACCGCGACCAGAGTCTCCCAGGCACTAGCCGCATCCTGCACCGCCGCACGCCGCGCCTCGTCGATCAACCGCCGAGCACGATCAGCCAGCTGCTTTGCCGCCCGGACCCGTGCTGAAACCGAACCAGTTTGATAAAGCGGAATCGTCAACGCGGCGGTAACCGAAACCGTATTCGTCGTTCGGTCCTCGATCGCCTGGTTGCGACTGCGCGACGCGTTAGCCGTCAAGTCGACCGACGGCAGCAGTTCTCCGGTAACTGCGCGGACGTTAATCTGCGCTGCTGCCTCGTCATGGATGGCAGCCAGCACGCCGGGATTCTGAGTATCCGCCAATTGTGCCGCTTCCTCGCCGTCTGCCGCGGGAGGCTGAGGCAGATCGGGCTGGCTCAGCGTTCCCGGCATCGTCCCCATGATTTGTCGGTAGGTCGCGCGGCTGACTTCCAGGTTTCCCTCGGCCTGCCTACGGTCGGCGAGCGCACCGGCAAGACGCGACTCGGCCTGCGCCACGTCGGTACGTGTGACTTCTCCAACGCTGAATCGGTCACGTGTCGCCTCGAGCTGGCGCGTCAGAACCTGTTCGTTGTTGACGTTGAGCTCAAGGACTGCTTCGTCACGAACAACGTCCATGTAGGCGGTTGCCGCGTCCAACAGCACGACCTGTTCCACCGAAGTGAGTCGCGCCCGCGCTGCTTCGACCTCGCTTTCGGACTGGCTCGTCTCCGCAACGGTGCGGCCACCCCTGTAAAGTGATTGGGTGACGCTCAGAGTACCCGAATAGGGTGTCCGCGACGATTTTGCCGGAACCGCATTAGTGCGTTGCCGCGTCTTGGCCCCACTGCCGGTGAGCTCTACCTCCGGCCGCCAGCCCGAAAGCGCCTGCGCTACGCCTTCGTCGGTAGCACGCAGCCGGGCACGTTGCGCCCGTAATGTTGGGTTGCTCTGATAGGCCATTGTCAGGGCCTCGATCAGGCTCTCGCCACGGGCCGAGGTTGTGCCAACGATCGGCAATGCCATGAGAGCGGCAAGTCCACAGACGGCGGCAATGCGCACCGCGCTCGTCACCCGCCCGCTCGACGTCGGACCCAAGCCTCCTGCTGCATAGCGCCGCGTCGCTAGCTCCGGCCAGTCAACGTTCAATCGTTTCTCCCAAACCTATGCAGATGTTGAACAACCTAATCGACACACATACCACAGGCGCCCACGGCTAAAACACAAAACCCGCCTTGGCCCTAAACCCCGGCAGCGCAGGCACCGCAGCGTCGAACAGCGTCCGTTCGGAGACAAAGTCATCCCGCCGCAGCATTAACGTCGCGCGACCGACAGGCTGGTCGGCGCCAATCACGGTAACCAGACGGCCTCCTTCTACAAGTTGATCGACAATCGCCGGTGGAACCTGTGCAACCGCGCCGTCGATAAGAATCACGTCGTAGGGGCTTTGGTCAGGGTAGCCCCGGTCGACACGGCCTTCGATGACGACCGCGTTGTCCAGCGCCAGATTTGTCAGTTCCGTTGCCGCCCGGGTCGAGAGCTCGCGTTCCCGCTCGAGCGCAAACACTGTCGAAGCGAGTTTGGCGAGTACGGCGGCCGAATAGCCCGTGCCGCAACCGACAACAAGAGCGACATCGCCGGGTTGCACGGACGCGGCCTCCAGCAGCCGGCCAAGCACCATGGGTTCCATGATGTAGCGGCCGCTGCCGATGGGCAGGTCTTCGTCGACATAGGCAACCGCTTGTTTCGCTGCGGGGACGAAGCGCTCACGCGGGATTTCTCCCATGGCCTCAAGAATCTGAGGCATCGTTACCCGGTTGGTTCGCAACTGGCTCTCGACCATGTTGCGGCGTGCAATTGCAAAATTCATGGACACGGCCACCCCTCTTGGGCGATCGCCGGTCGGCGAAGATGTCGGCGACGCCTTGAAACGGCTTGCTTTATATAACCGTGCAGCGGCCCATGACAATGGACCCTGGACATCGGCGTTGCTCGTTGGTTGTCGCGGTGAGTCCGCTCTTTCGCCGGGCATGACCCCGATCCACTCCAGCTTGACCGTCAACTATGGCGCACGTATATCACGCAAACACGCGCCATACGCGAGGCGCAGCGCGGAATCTGCGGGGGTCCGGTGGCAGAGTGGTTATGCAGAGGCCTGCAAAGCCTTGTACGTCGGTTCGATTCCGGCCCGGACCTCCAAACGCGCCGCCGCTAGTAGATGCCGGCAATCGCCCCACCGTATGCGCCCGCAGGCGCCGAGGGCCCGTCCGCATCCGAGCAGCAGATTGCCTGCTTGGAGCAGGCCCGGTGGTTTGATATAAGACGCCCCGTGCTGCCGTGAGCCGACGGTCCACAAGTTGCACGGTGTCAGATGTGATTATTGCCGCCGAATTTGGCCTCTGAT
>CAZCVU010000454.1:0-2719 GCA_964501745.1 uncultured Flavobacteriales bacterium
TGATGCCGTCAAACGCGGTCGGTACAAACTCCACTCCCCAGCCCGCATCCTTGGCCAGCCGCTCGGCGATATCGATCTCGTAGCCGATAATCTTCCCTGTCTTGCTGCGCATCGCCCAGGGAACGAACGACGAATGGCCAACCCGCATCGTGCCGCGCTTCTTAATAGTCTCTAGCGCGCTTGAGGCGGCAAGCTGCTGCCGAATATCCTGAGCTTTGGCAACGTTGGTCGCAAGCGCGATCCCCAACGCGACCGGTACAATCCATAATAAACTGAGTGATTTGAGTAGTTTCATGCCTGGATCCTCCCTGTATTTTGTATATGTGCCCGACACACCTTGTTTCGGGCACAGGTTTCTTCTCACACTGAGTTGCTCGCAACGAACCAATTGCGGGCAGTATCAGTGAGGAGGCAAACCTCGGCAGAAACGCTTATGACAAGACCGACTTCAAGGCTTCAATCGTTCGATTGCTACGCCCTTGGAGTCGATGCCTTCCGCACCGATACCCACTAATGTCACTTCTCGCCGCCGCTTAACCGCAGATCTTCTAATTAACCACCGCAAGTGTAGTACCGGCCTCGGTTCTCGACAATCTCTTTTTCGAAGTAGGACTTCGCCCGCAATTACGAGGCCGCTTCTGAATCCGAGTGGACCTCGCTAGCCTTCTGTATTTAGCATTTCTTGAAAAGCGCTGTCCTATACCAGATTGGAGGATGTGTGCGGCCGAACCAACTCCTGCATTCCATCTGGACTCGACCGCCAGCACTTGAGCTTGTGGTTTGAGCGGCGCGGTCAATTTGCTGGCGCCAAGGGTCCACAGGCGCATTTTGTATGGCATAGCGCAACGGTGTTAGGATCGCACGGCACGGGAGGAAACGAGCCTCTCGAGCTGAGGCGCGAAGGCGTTGCGCGGGGTCAGGATGTTTGATTTCGAAAAACTGTATGTCGAGGGTCTACCGATAGCGGTGCCTGAGTGGTCGGGGTTCCCGAAATACAACTTCGTCGGTGGGCATAACGATCCGGACAGTATCCCGATAGATGGGTTGATTGCGGCGACGGACCGGGTACTCCGCCGTAGAGGCCATACGCTTGCAACCTATAATCAGGATAGCGGTCCCCTCGGCGACCGCGAGATGCGAGAATTCCTTGCCGATAAATTGAGCCGGTACCGTGGCATGTCGGTGACGCCGGAGGAGATACTGGTTACTTCGGGCTCAATGCAGGCGCTGAGACTTATCAACCAGATCTTCGTAGATCACGACGACACCGTTGTGATGGAGGAGTTTACCTTTCAGGGCGAGCTGAACCGGGTACGGATGCGGGGCGCCAAGGTCGTCGGAGCAGCGCTCGATGAGGGCGGTCTCGACCTCGATCGCCTAGAAGTGCTGTTGGGCGAGCTCGTGGAAAAGGGAAAGAAGCCGAAATTCGTCTACACCATTCCCACGATACAAAACCCGACCTCGACGGTACTCAGCGTTGAGCGCCGAAGGCGGCTGTTGGCGATAACCCGTGAGTACGAAATACCGATAGTCGAGGACGAATGCTACGCCGATCTTTTGTGGGATGAGGAATGGCCGAATTCGATATCTGCTATGGACGGCTCGGAGCATGTGATCCACGTCGGATCATTCTCCAAGTATCTGGCGCCAGCGCTACGCCTCGGCTATGTCGTCGCACCGCAGCCGCTGCTGAATCAGATGATTGCCTGTAGGGAAGCCGACACCGGTGCGCTCGAGCAGATGGTCGTCGCAGAATTCATGAAGCAGCACTACGCCGGCCATGTCGAGGGGCTCAAAGGGCGCCTAAGGAAGAAACGTGACGTCTTGGTTGCAGCGCTTGAAGAGCATTTTGGCACTGCCGCCGAGTTTACGGTGCCTCCGGGCGGTCTCTATCTGTGGGTCAAATTGCCGCCGGAGGTGGATACCCTAAAGCTGTCAGCGGCAGCAATGAAGGCTGGTGTCGAGTTTAATCCAGGGCCGATATGGTCGGTCGACGCGGCGGCGGCGAAGCGCTATCTGCGACTTTGCTTTGCCTATCCCAGCGAGGGCATCATCAAGGAGGGGATCGCCAAGCTAGCCGAGATTTGCCACCAAGAGACAGGCGTTCCGTTGCAAAGCGCCAACGTGCGGCGTGGTCCTGAGGCCGGCTGACGGGCACAAGACCACGGCGACAATCCGATCTTTGCCTCAAACAACACGCCGCTTCGACAAGACCAACGTTTTGAAACAATCTCTAGTGTATCGCTGTGGCTATGGCCTTGGTTTGAAGTAGATGTCTCGCTTCCGCGAAACTACAATCCGTCTGGCGCAAGCCGTGTGCCGTCGAAGAACCGAGAGTAGCGAAACGGTGCCGGATCGACGCAGGGGGCCGCGCCGCTGACCAGTTCAGCAGCCAACTTGCCCGCGCCCGGACCGATGCCAAAGCCGTGGCCGGAGAATCCAGCGGCGAGATAAAGCCCCGGCAAACTCTCCATCGGAGCAATACAGGGCAGTGCGTCCGGCGTAGCATCGACCATGCCGGCCCAAGCTTCTTCCATCTCCAGATCTTTCAGCACCGGAAACCGCTGCTTGAGGGAGTCCAGCCCGTCATCGAGCATCTTGCGGTCCGGTGGTGGGTCGAGAATTCGTACCTTCTCGAATGGGCTTTCAGCGTCGAACGGCCAACGCGTATCCTGGAACAGCTCGTTGAGGAAGCTTCCATCCAGCGAAAGCTTTAGCT
>CAZCVU010000455.1:0-2716 GCA_964501745.1 uncultured Flavobacteriales bacterium
CGGGTGGGGCGCACCGCGAACCTCCGCCTTCTGCAGATTTGGACCGACGCGGAAGAGGGGCTTGCCGCCGAGTGATCCGGCCACACATCTTTTTGGCGCGGGTGACTATTGAATTACCGCGGACGCATGCTCCACAGCTGCCATGAGCGCTCGTCAAATCGCATGCGACAACCGCTGGAGGGTTGTGCTGGCCGTGGTCTGTCCCATCGCCCCGCTCGTTGCGTACGCTGTGGGCATCGTCCTTATCCACGGGGCGATTCCCGAAGTCCAGAACTACCCACTTCTCGACGTCCAGGACGGGCTCTGCGTCTACGAAGGGAACGCCGGCAACGTCACGACATATCCAGTAAGCCGGGCGTTTTCGGATTGCACAGAGTCCGATTTCGAATACGGCAGGTGCCTCTGCGCGAACCCGACCACTTCCCGCGGATGCAATTCTGTCTGCTCGAAATCGGAATGCCTGACCCCCGAAGACGATGAGTGCAACGCTCACGCCGCTATCCGAGTTGCGTTTATCGTGTTTTGCGTCGTCGGGATATTTATCCTGTTCTTCTTCTACGGCATCATCTGTGATAAGGAGAGTACTCATCCGTGCAGCGCGCGCGCGGGGTGGAGTTTTCTAATCTGGACATGCTGTGGGCGCGGTTCGCGACCGGCCTGGTACCGAGTCGCCGCTGCGCCGGATGTTGCGGCGCCGGCCGCCGAGCCCCCGAGTGAAACCCCACCGGTCGGAAAAACACACGACAAGTGACACGATCGACAAAGTTTTTCGGCGTGCATAGCGGCCTCACTGAAAACCCACCGGGATGTTCGACAACACCCCGGGGTTCGACTTCGCCGGGGACGTTCAGACCGACTTCGGACACTACGGTCTCCCCCTGAACGACACGGGCTCAAAATGGGACCGAGCCGACAGCAGATGGCTCCCGCCCCGGCACGACCCCAGCCTGTCCAACGCGGCGCGCATGAACTATGCCGGAGGTTTTGGTGGGGGGCAAACGGAGGGCTTCGCGACAAAACGCGTTCGCTTCAGCCTCGACCCGACCTTGCTAGCCCGAAAGCGCGGGCTTGACGCGAGTCTCGACCAAATCGGAATGGCGGGCGGACCGCCCGGTGACGACGGCAACGAGCAGGTCGACGATGCGGAGGCCCGGGCATGGGCCGGGCAGCCGCCGATTGTTCCGCTCTCCTGTGGCCAAGGCTCAGCTGTCGAGGGCTTCAGCGGCCGCCGCCGAACGGAGCGCCTGGAGGGCGACAGCCTCTCGGATCTTCTCAGCGACCACAACCTCCTTGTGTTGATCTTCGTTCTGGTGCTGTTCCTCGTCGTCCAGGCGATGATCAGCGGCGCGGTGCGCGCCGCGCTGGCGGAAGGCGTGCACGGCGGCATGGCTGGCGCGTACGGCGACTAGATTTGAATCCTTTCGCCTGTTACCCCCCTGCACCGATGCCGTACAGAGACGCGGCCGGCGAGCGTCACGCGGTGATCGAGTCGCGACTCGACCTCCTTGAGGATGAAAAACGTGACGCCAGCATTGCCCGCCTGAAGCGTTTGCGTTTCCGCATCCTCGAGGGTGGTTTCATTGCCACGCTCGTCGCGGGCGGACTCTTCAAACCCCGATCCGAAGATCAAAAGTTTCTTGACGATAAAGCGTCCGATGCGACGTCCCATCATTGGGACGATCGCTCAGTTCGCTCATACATCGGTGCGAATCTCAAGCCGGGCCTTTACAACTGGAAAGAATTAACAAACGCGTGCGCTGACATCAACCGCCGCATGCACGCGAGGTGCATCAAGCGGGGTAAAAAAGTGTTCTTTTAACACCGAAAGACATCGCCATCGGTATCGTGTACGAGATCGCCAACGCATTGATCCCCTCGTGGGCGGGTGACGAGCAGCCCGGCATGGACGAGGTCGCTGCAGGCGGCGCAGGCGGCGCAGGTGGTGCAGATCTACCACCGGCAGACACACCGCCGGCGTAGCCAACCGCGCGGCATTTTTTGGAGGTGCCATTTGAATTCGTTGGGGCGCAAACCGCCATGATACGCCGCTTTACACCCCAGATGGCCGACCTCGTCAATGCCGAAATCGACGAGCACCTCGAGCCCGTCTTCGCTCGCCTCGACGAACGCTACACAGCGATCGAGGCAGGCCTCAACGAGGTGACCGAACTTCTGAGAACCGGTCGGACGCCGCGGGATGTCAACATCGCCCGCTTGCGGCGCTTGCGCTTTCGTATCCTTAGGGGCGGCCTCGAAAAAACACTCGTCGCAAGCAAGCTTCGGGGACCGAGGCCCGGTCGTCGACAAGTTATCGATGGAAAAAGTGTCGTCGTGCGGGACTTGTGGGAGGACGGCACGCAGCTTTCCAATGTCGGAAGGGATATCAGGCCGGGCCTCTACTCTTGGGGGGGGCTGTCGGACGCCTGTCTTAATGCGAGCCGTCTGGCCGTGCGGCGCGGGGAAGACTTCCTCTTCGAGCCGGACGAGCTCGTCGACGTCGTGTACAAAATAGCCAACGCCCTGATTCCTCCATGGGCAGGTGACGAGCAGCCCGGCGTGGATGACGACGCCGCGGGCGGCGCAGGTGGTGCAGATCCACCAGCGGAGACGCCGCCATCCTGAGCGGCCCCGCGTCAGTTTTTCACAGGGGGCGTGCGGGCGGAGCGGACAGTCCGTGGCCCGCCGGCGACGTGCCACCGGCGCCGCCGCGGGTGCC
>CAZCVU010000456.1:0-2713 GCA_964501745.1 uncultured Flavobacteriales bacterium
GGTCTTGTCGAGCTGCGCCATGTGGCCGCCGATGGCCGATTTGGTTTCGACCATGTGGACCTTGTAGCCGGCCTCGGCCAAGTCCAGCGAGGCCTGCATGCCGGAGATGCCGCCGCCGACGACAAGCACGGCACCGACAACCTCTTCGCGACCTACCTGGCTGATCTCGTCCATCGCTCTCGTTCCCACCTACGGTCTCATTTGACCGTTCACCGCCGACGCCCGTCGGCACTCAAGATTTTAATCATTCTAATATCAAAATCGCGGTGCAAGGGGCTTGATCTGGATCAAGTGCGCCCCTCGGGCAGCGAACGACGTGTACGGCTGAGGACGCGGTCCCCTACTCGTCCTTGTAATAGCCGATGACGTCGCCTTCCGTCGTCACACCCAAGCCGGTGAGAAGACGGTTTACGTAGTTGAAGTAGCCGATGACTTGGTTGACCTCGAGGATTTCGCCGTCGTCGGCGCCGGCATCGCGCATCGCGTCAAAGTACGATTTATCGATGGTCCCCGGCGACACCGTCAGTGCTTCCGCATACCTCATGAAAGCCAATTCCTTGCCTTCCAAGGCGTCTTCCGGCCGCCGCGCGACGCACGCCTTGTAGATGGCGTCGGCCCGGTCGGCGTCGTCGAGGAGGTGGACGAAGTTGGCGAAATGATGTGTGCAGGCGTAATCGCAGCCGTTGATCATGCTGGTATAGGAGCCGACAAGTTCGAGCAGCCAGATCGGCACCGTCAGGTCGTCATTGTGCAACACGCCGTCGTAAAGGGTCTGGTGGCCGTCCATGGTGTAAGGCCGCAAACTGTGTACGCGCATCACGTTATCGACCGTGCCATGCGCTGACGTCGCGCGTTTCAACGCTTCGGCGAGGTGACCGGTTGCATCTTCGTCGGAAAGCATCTTAATCCATGCACTCATCATCCAAATCCCCTGCAGGTTATGTCTTGTCGCCAAACCGGCGCGGACGCTACCATACTTCCTCGCCGACAATTTATCTAACGCATTGAGAGAGAACCGGCGTCTCGCTCAACGCGGTTGCTCGACAACGCTGCGCGAGACATTCTGTGGGAGAGAGTAGTATGGAATTATGCGAAGACATGGAAACGGGAGCAAAGCAAACTGTCGCTAAGCTTCGCGAGATCCGATCTTTGTTCAAGTTGAACAATCTACTGCGAATAGCTGATGATGAAGCAGACAGTTTGTTCGCGTCACCTGAAGGAGCTGCCAATGTCGACGGCCACATGGTCTCAGGACGGACTCAACTGCGAGGTAGAAGCTGATGGACAGGTTCAGGTGTCTCTCACTAAGGAGGGCGACGCAACCAGCACCCTACGCTGCAGTCCGGACAGGTTGGGCGGGATGGCCGGTGCGCTATTGTCCGCCTCATACGAAGCCTCACGACTGATGGGCAAAGGGGCAGCGCCTGAGTATGAGGAGGAATTCGAGGGCGTACCGCTGCCGATATCAACGCTTGGCTTTGCACGGCATCCAACACGTGGATTTGTCATACTGACTATCCGGTGCGGCGCCAGCCAGCTGGGGTTTGAGCTACCCACCACCAACCTTGGCGAAATCGGCAGGGCCCTCCTCACCCTCGGCTCCGAAACATCGCAGCTGCCAAGCTAGAACGGCTATGGGTTAATCCTTATCCGTTCATACGATCGCCTTTGCAAAAGAGAGGATATCGAGAGACGCATAACAACACGCCTCGTCGGTTCGCCTGGTATGAGATATCGTTGCGTTATCAATGCGCCTAGGTTTCTCCTTCTCTGCAGGAAGTTGGGCGTCTGTTTGCCGGAGGCAAAATGAAGCGCTATTCGATCTTCAGCATCCTACGTAACTCGATGAGCTACCATGACGATTGGCAGCGTGTCTGGCGCAGTCCCGAGCCGCAGCCGGAATACGATGTCATCATCATCGGTGGCGGTGGCCATGGCCTTGGCGCGGCCTACTATCTGGCCAAGGACCATGGCATCACCAATGTCGCCGTGCTCGAATCGGGTTGGATCGGTGGCGGCAACAGCGGCCGCAACACGATGACGATCCGATCCAACTACTTTCGCGACGTCAGCGTGCCGTTCCATGATTATTCGATCGAGCTCTACAAGGGCCTGAGCAAGGCGCTGAACTACAACATCATGTTCAGCCAGCGCGGCATGATCTCGTTCATCCAGAGTGCCGAAGCGACACGCGAAGCCATGCGTTACGCCAACACCATGCATGTCTATGGCGCCGACTACGAAGTGCTGAACCTGGAACAGGTGAAACGCATTGTTCCAATCTTCGAGAATCAGCCGAATGCGCGGTTGCCGGTGTTCGGCGGGGTGTATCAACCGCGGGCGGCGATGGCGCGGCATGATGCCATTGTCTGGGGCTTTGCACGCATGGCCGATGCCCATGGCGTCGACGTTATTCAGAATTGCGAGGTCACCGGGATTAACCGCGAGGGCGGCCGGGTTACCAGCGTCGAGACGACGCGCGGTCCGATCCGGGCCAAGCAGGTCGGCATGGCGGTGGCCGGTCACGGCAGTGTGGTTGCGGCGATGGCGGGCCTGCGCCTGCCAATTATAACTATGGCCCTACAGGCCTGGGTTTCAACGCCGGTCAAGCCGATCCTCGACACGATTGTCGTCTGCGGTGGCTATTACGGCGCCTATCTCATGCAGTCGGACAAGGGCGAATTGGTGATCGGCGGCGCGGTCGATCCCTACC
>CAZCVU010000457.1:0-2232 GCA_964501745.1 uncultured Flavobacteriales bacterium
GTTCGCTCAGGCTTTCGAACGGCTCCGTCGCCAGAGATGCCGTCTGGTAGTGGGATCCGGCAAAACCGCGGCCGCCATCGGTGATTTCGGCGACAATCGTGTGGCCATCTTTGCTCACCGAGAGGGCAACTCCCACGACATCACCGGTCCCGCCGACGATGTTGAGCGCTTCCTGAACAATGCGGTAGATGGTCGTCTTGATTTCGAAGGCGAGGGTGACGTCGAGTTCGGACAAAACGAGGCGGATCGGAATGCCGGTGCGATTCTCGAACTCTTCGGTGAGGCTGCGCAGTGCCGGGACAATCCCCAGGTCGTCGAGGAGGCCCGGGCGCAGGTTGTGGGAGATGCGCCGGATTTCGCCGATTGAGCTGTCGAGCAGCTGTCGGGTTTGCTCCAGACTATGGACGGTTTCGCCATCGCGATCCCGCAGATCGCGGGAGGCGGCATCGAGGCCGAAGCCGACGGCACACAGGAGCTGGTTGACGCCGTCGTGAAGCTCGCGAGCGACGCGCTGTCGTTCTTCTTCCTGGTAGCGCACCGTCGCACCGTCTTGGAGGAAAAGCTGCGCAGCAGCTCCTCCGCCCGTTTGCGGCGTGTCACTTCCTCTCGCAGCCTGTCGTTGTGCTGCTCGAGGCTCTGGAGAACGCGGCGATTCTCGGAGACCTCGCGGGCGATGCCTTCGATAGCCAACAGTTTGCCGGCCGCGTCGTAGATCGGCAGGCAGCGATGCTCGATCCAGAAGGTGCTCCCATCCGCGTGCAGGCAACGGATGACGAGAGGTCGTCCGAACTCACCTTCGCGTGCGTAGGCATTGAGTAGAGGTCGATCGTGGGGATGGGTGATCGCCATCGCCAGCGCCGGGTCGGCGTAGAACTCGCCGGGAGTGCGCCCGGAAATCTCGAAGACGACGGGACTGATGTATTCGACGCTCGGTGATGGAAAAAATCTGTAGCGGTAGACGATATCGCGGGCATGCTCGACGAGGAGGCGAAACCGTTCCTCGCTCTTGCGCAGCTCTTCCTCATTCTTGCGGCGTCCATCGATTTCACTTTCGAGCACACCGAGGCGGCGGCGCAGACTCTCGGTCTCGTCAATCTTGTCATCTATTCCCAACGACATGGCTCGTCCCGTGACAAAACCCGCGCTTGAGGGAGATCGGCAATCGGTCTCGCGATCCGGGTCCAGTGTATATATGCATCCCGCCTAGCAAATTCAAGCGGAATTGCCACGCGCAGGAAGCCGACTGCGTCCTGCCCAGGCGACAGAACCCGTTACACGACGTTTCTTCGGAGGGAGATCGGCTCAGTTGTCTCGCGGCACCGCCATCATGTGTTTGAGCGACTGCCGGGCAGCCTCAATGATGTCATCTTCGAGCTGGATCTCGTGGCGCTCGTCGAGAAGCGAAAAATAGACATCCTGCAGCCCCGTTACCTTCATGTAGGGGCAATGGAGCCGACAGCCGATGCAGCCGTCAGCGGGGATGAACTCCTTGTCCGGATACAGCTTCCGGAGTTGATGGAGCATGCCGCTCTCAGTGGCGATGATGAAGGTTTGCGCCTCGGGATGCCTGGCCACCGCGGCAATCATGCCGGTTGTGGAACAGACCTCGTCGGCGAATTTCACGACATCCTCGCGGCATTCCGGGTGGGCGATGATGACGGCGTCGGGATGTGTCGCTCGCGTCTTGTCGACGTTGGCGACGCGCAAGACATCGTGAGTCGGGCAGACGCCATCGTAGACTTCCACCTCCTTGTCGGGCAGCTGGTCGGCGACCCAGCGGCCGAGATTGCGGTCCGGCGTGAACAGTATCTTGTCGGTCTTCAGAGACCGCACGACGGATACGGCATTGGCGGACGTGCAGCAAATGTACGATTCCGCTTTGACCTCGGCTGAGGAGTTGACATAGGTGACGACGGTGTGATCGGGGTATTTTTCGCGCCAGTCGTCGAGGCTTTCGGGTGTGATCGAGTCCGCCAGGGCGCAACCGGCTCCCAGGTGAGGGAGCAGGACTTTTTTGGCAGGGCTGAGAATCTTGGCGGATTCGGCCATGAAGTGGACACCGCAAAAAACGATGAGATCGGCATCAGTCTTCGCTGCTTCCACGGACAGGCCGAGGGAATCGCCGGTGAAGTTGGCCACATCCTGCACCTGGGGAATCTGGTAGTTGTGCGCGAGGATGACGGCATTCTTCTCGAGGCGGAGCCGCTCGATCTGGTCGATGAGCTCTTCCTC
>CAZCVU010000457.1:2242-2708 GCA_964501745.1 uncultured Flavobacteriales bacterium
TGATACTGGCCGTTGGTCGGTGTTGTCACAGAGATTTCAGTCATCGCTCAACCTCGCTCCCCGGTCCGGAAGCAGAGCCTCCGTGCCGTTTGGAAAGACTCGCCAGAACTCCTTGCGGATGAGCCCAGTAATCGTGGCGCTCTTGCTCGTGCCGTGATAGTGGGCAATAGCCTCCAGCATCTGGAAATCCTTCTCAGCGGCCGAAAAAGTTCGCGATTTCGCCCTGTCGCTCTCCGTCTTTGTCTCCATCAAGCAGTCCAATGTAAAAGATAATTAATAAATAAACAATTTCTTGTGAATCCTTGTCTATAGTAACAAGGGCATACGGTCCTGTCAACAGCTGAACGGGTGGTGGAGTTACTGCCGGTCTGAGTTCGAGATGTGGTGGAGCTTGAGCATATTCGTCGTTCCGCGAACACCGCTCGGGGTCCCGGCGAGGATGACAATCGGATCGCCTGGCTTCAGG
>CAZCVU010000458.1:0-2702 GCA_964501745.1 uncultured Flavobacteriales bacterium
GCGGTCAACGGCCCGGCCGTTGGTGCCGGAATGGACCTGGCGCTGATGTGCGATATGCGCTTTCTCGCGACATCCGCGACGCTTTGCGAGGCCTATATCAATCTCGGCGTGGTCCCCGGCGATGGCGGATGTTTCTATCTTCCGCGCCTGGTCGGACTGGCCAAGGCGCTCGAGCTGTTGTTGAGCGGTCGGGTCGTGGATGCCGATGAGGCGCGCGAGCTCGGCCTTGCGAACCATGTTTTCCCGGACGACGAGTTGATGGAGCAAACCATGGAATTCGCGCATGGCCTTGCCGAAAAATCGCCGGTGGCGCTCAGAATGATCAAGCGCGCCACCTATCAGTCGCTGCGCTCCGATCTGCGGACCAGCCTTGACCTGATTTCATCGCATATGGGCGTGGTGCAAAGCCTCTCCGATACAACGGAAGCCGTGCGGGCGAGAGTGGACGGCGATACGCCGCGCTTCGAGGAACGCTAGAACAAAGGAAACGCGCATGACTGGTCCGTTGCAGGGCATCAAGATCCTTGATTTGACGACCGTATTTCTTGGCCCCTACTGCACGCAGATCCTCGGCGATTTGGGCGCGGACATCATCAAGGTGGAGCCGCCCGCGGGCGACACCACGCGCTATCTCGGACCGGGACGGACGCGCGGAATGAGCGGGGTGTTCCTCAACATCAACCGCAACAAGCGAAGCTGCGTGATCGACCTCAAATCCCCGCAGGCGCTGGGTGTTCTTGGGCAAATGGTGCAGGGGAGCGACGTTCTGGTCCACAACATGCGCCCGGCCGCCGCAGAGCTCCTTGGCATGACCTATGACTGGGCCAAGTCATGCAATCAAAGCATCGTCTATTGCGGTGCTTTCGGCTATGGGGAGCGCGGTCGCTATGCCGGGCGTCCGGCATTCGACGATTCCATTCAGGCTATTTCGGGGATCGCCGGCTATCAGGGGATCTTGTCCGGCACGCCCAGCTATTGCGGCACCGCCGTCGCCGACAAGGTCACCGGAATGACGACGGCAAACGCCATCACGGCGGCGCTGTTCCATCGCGAGCGGAGCGGACAAGGTCAGTTGGTCGAAGTGCCCATGTTCGAGACGATGGTCTCGTTCGTGCTAGCCGAACATATTTACGGTGCCGCTTTCGAGCCGCCGTTGAGCGCGCCGATCTATCCGCGGGTCGTCGCCAAGAACCGACGCCCCTATCGGACCAAGGACGGATATTTGGCCGTCGTCCCCTACAACGACAAACAATGGCAGCGCTTTTTCGTGTTGATCGAGCGGCCCGAGCTGCAAGAAGATCCGCGCTTTGCCGATATGGCGAGCCGATCGGGCCATACCGATGAATTATACGAGATCCTGGCGGACGAACTGCTCGGTAGATCGAGTGCCGAGTGGATCGAGGTGCTGAACGCCAACGACATTCCGAATACCGAGGTTCGGGATCCCCATGATTTGTTCGATGATCCTCATTTGGCCGATGTCGGTTTCTTCCAGCGCTTCGAGCATGGCAGCGAAGGCCCGATCCGGCTGACGTCGCCGCCATGCGAGTTTTCCGAGACACAAACGACGATCGAGCGCATGGCGCCGCGACTGGGCGAGCACACGGGAACGATCCTGAACGAATTCGGCTTTTCGGAGGCGGAAATCGGCAACCTGCACGACGCCCGGGTCGTGACGGTGCCGCCGACGGAAGCCGCGGACCCGGCGTGATCGCGGTACCGCCGAACGCAATTCAAATTATTATGAATTCGACGTGGTATTAGGCGTTCTTGTATAGGCTCCGCGAGATGACCTCGCGCTGAATATCGCTGGTGCCTTCGCCTACCGACATCAAGATGCCGTCGCGCCAATAGCGGTTTGCATCGCTGGCCAGGGCATAGCCGAGTCCGCCATGCAGGAGCATCGCGGTGCGCGTTACATTGGCGGCCATTTCCGAACAAAACAGTTTCACCATGCCGGCTTCCGCATCGCATCGACCGCCTTGCTGCATGGTCTGGGCGACGGCATGGGCCAGCGCGCGCGCCGCCGTCAGTTCCGTTGCCATGTCGGCGATCTTGAACTTGACCGCCTGAAACTCGGCGATCGTTTTGCCGAACTGCTCGCGCGCCTGGGTGTAATCGAACGCCGTGTCGTAGGCGGCCTGGGCAATGCCCAAACAGCGAAAGCCGATCAGCACCCGGGTGCGCTCGTAACCGCTCATCATCTGGTAGAAGCCTTGGCCTTCCTCACCGCCCACCAGGTTCTCTGCCGGCACCTCCAACTGGTCGAAGGTCAAACTGAAGGAATGCATGCCGTGAAAGCCGACCGTCTCGATATGGCTGCCGGCGAGGGCCGGCGGCTGGAACACGGCGCCGGGTTTTTTTTCGATCACCAGCAGACTGATGCCGCGATGCTTGTGGGCGTCGCTGGTGCGCACATAGGCGAAGATCAGATCGGCGCGGTCGGCGAATGTCGTGAACTGCTTGGCGCCGTTGACGATATAGCGATCCCCCTGCCGCTTGGCCGCCGTCTTGATATTGGCGGCATCCGATCCGGCCTCGGGCTCGGTTCCCGAAGTGCAGGTCTGTAATTCGCCGCTCGCGATCTTCGGAAGCCAGCGCTGCTTTTGTTCCTCGGTGCCGGACGATTGCAGAACATGGCCGCATAACAGGTTGCGTTGGATCACGCTGCCCATGCCGAGATTGGCTCGGCACAATTCCTC
>CAZCVU010000459.1:0-2702 GCA_964501745.1 uncultured Flavobacteriales bacterium
ATAGCGCCCGAGCATGGCGCCCAGCAATTCCAGAAGAATCGCCGCCGGCGTCCCCTGGCCCAGGCCGCGGACAACACCGAAAACCAGCAACGTCGGCAGTCCCAGCGCCGCCAGAAACACAAAAGCCGCGACGCCTGAACCCATGCCGACAAAGAAATAGTCCCACTTCCACGCCTCCATGAACAGCGAGCCGCCCTCCACCGTGGCACTGTACATAAGGCACGCGGACTTGGCCTGCAGATCCCACATCTTCTGGGCAAAGGGATACGCCTCCGACGGTACCGGAGCGATCTGCCACATCAACTGTGAGAAAATCACCGTAGAAACAATCACGATCGGAATAGTCACCAGCTGTGTCTTGACCTGGCTCATCACCCGGGTACCGGTCAGTTCGAGAATCCGGAATTCGACTGTCGCCCGGCCGTAATCGTGCAGCGGCGCCGGCGTAAACCAGATCTCGACACCTCGATAGCCGCTGAGGATGAAGGTTGCTTCCTTGACCATCGGTATGCTGATTGCCTGACCCACGAGTCCCTCGATCTTGGCGGTCGCGTACGCCGTGATCGGCGTGTAGACGAAAGCGTACACGAGGAAGAAGATCAGCACCCGCGGTTCAGCGAAGTTGGGAATAAGCCAGCAGGAAAGACCGATCCAGGACAGGCTGCTGAAGATATAGAGGCCGATTGCGATGAACACGGAAAAATCGCCGCGCTCGATGTTGTTCGTGACCAGCCGGCGCCAGCCCGCCCGTGCCCGGCTGACGAGCGATTCTCGTGATTTGCCGTCCGCTGCCTTCTGACCGATGATTGCCTGCAACAGCGGTTTGAGAATCTCCAGGCAACTGACCAGCGTGATCGCTACCGTCAGGCCGATGCCGAAGGACAGGTAAAAATCGATGTTGTTGATGAAGATCGTGTCGACCACGTCCATCTGCGGTCGCCAGTTCGACAGGATCCCGACATCGTGCAGCATTGGATTTGCGATGCACGTGATGATGATACCGACGACGCCGCCGATCACGGCCCAGAACGGCAGCACCATACCGACCAGCACCAGCCCCAGGTCGAAGGTGATGTTGAACGGCGTCGCCTCGAGCGTGCCGCTCAAGGACTTGGTGAAGTCTACCCATGGAATCGGTATCAATTGGATCGGCTGGGTCAGGAACGCTCCGGTGATTGCGGGAATCCCTATGTATATGAACCCGAACAGCAATCCGAGCACCCCGCCGATCGAGAAACATCGCCATCGCCAGCCCTGCGCTGTGTCGCGCGTATTCGCCAGCGCCGTGATCCCGGAGGCCGATACCGGCGCCATCGGAAACGGCAACTCCTCGACGTCGTTGGTGATGCGGTAGAAGGCGTAGCCGAGCCCGAACTGATCGACCTTGGTGATGATCATGATAAACGCCACCATGAGGATCGGCGGCAGCCAGGACGCGGTGAAAAAATTGGCGCCCTCTGCCTGGATCGTCGCGGCAGATGGCGCAATCCAGGTCGGGATGTCCTGCGCGATACCCATGGCATGGGCGTAGTCCGACTGCACCAGATACTGATTCCACAGCAACCCCTGTCCCTGGAAATGCGATGCCAGCGCCAGGCCCGCCATGTAATACAGGATATAAACCTCCTGCATGCGCAGGTCTTTGAACGAACGGCGGGCGACCTCTGCGAACAGAATGATCGTCACCCAGCGGGCTGCCTCGGTGATGCTGCCGCCCGTTCCTACGACCAACGACAGATACATGGAACCCGGCATCATTATGAATCCGAGAAAGACAGCACCTAGGACAGTCTTCCAGTTGAAGCCGTCCTCGAACGTGTCGGGCGGCTGCATCAGGTTTCTGTATTCCTGAATTTCCTTGTCGTGTCCGAATGCCATCAGCTATCTGCCATTGACTGGGTTATGCCTGTACGTGCTCAAAATACGCCTGTGCTTCGGTGACGTACTCGTGGTGCTTCGTTGCTTCCAGATTGCGCCAGTGCATCATGTACTTGCGCAGCTTCTCCATGAACGGAATGTTGGTCGTCGACCAGTTCGAATCCTGGCCTGACAGCCGCGTGATCGTCATATGCACCCGATAGCTTTCGACGACCTCGTCAAATCTCGCGACGAACTCAATGTGCTGGGTGACACCCAGGTCGAAGGGCGCCAATGCCATGTCGTAGGCGACCGAATACGTCGTGCGGCCGGCCTCGTCCTCACCGACGGCGTGGAATTCGTTGGAGACCACCAGGTTGCCGATCGAGGCCTCGGTAAAGCGACCGAAGTACTCGGTCAGATACCCCATGATCCCCGCCACCACGTTGCTGCTGTAGATAAATGGAAAGACCAGGTGCATTTGATTGCCATCGTGGTCCGGCAGCGACCACTTGCGCTTGCCCGAAGGCACCGCTGCGGCCGACGCCACCCAGGTGGGATAAATGGTCGAAGCCATGACCACCAGGATGGCGAAGAAAATGACAACGAACACGGTCAGTGACGAGAAATTCAGGTTGATCCCCTGCACCATCCCGCTCTTGCTCAAGCCGATACTCAGCAGCTGACCGATGAGATAGCCGCCGACCGCGCCGATGATGCCGTAGACAAAGGCCTCGGCGTAGAAGAAAATCCGGATATTCTTCGGATTCAGACCGATGGCGTTGTAAATGGCGATCTCGCCCTTGCGCTCGAACACGGTTCCCAACATGGTGTTCAGAATGATC
>CAZCVU010000460.1:0-2701 GCA_964501745.1 uncultured Flavobacteriales bacterium
CCGCCGACGGGCCTTTTGTATAGCCTTCGGCACGACCAGGTACTTTGCCCATGTGGCAATCCTGGCAGGTTTCGCCCTTGCGGAAGGCCGGGGAATCACGGAACTGTTCCCAGACGACCTCTAGCTTAATACCAAGATTTACCGCGACCTGATGACAGGACGCACAGAATTCGGACTTACCGAGTTGCTCGAATTTGTAGACGCCGGAATGAATCTTTAGCCCGCGTTCCTTGGGATTCGTGGCGATCTTCAATTCGCCTTTTCGGGCCAGCACGTCCTTGAACACACTACCGCGCATCATTCCGCCGACCGGTCGATGGATATCGCCCGGATCGATGGTGCGCTCGCCGTTCACCTTGCCGTATTGCTCGCTAATACGATGGCAAGTGATGCATGTAATGCCTTCGCGCGCCACGCGGCTGCGTTCCCAAAGGGCGGTGTGGCGCAGTTCGCCGCGTTGGGTGCCAACCTGCTGATGGCACCGAACGCAGAACGAACCGATCGTTCCTTGTGTAAGCGTGGATATCGCCTGTTCAAACTTATGGAACATCGGGGAAATCGATGCGTAGGCGTGGTTGGACGAAGCCCATTCATTGTAGATTTGTTGGTGGCAGGGCGCGCATTCCGATGCGCTTGGGTAGCTCTTCTCGTGATAATATTTAGAGCGGGCGTCACCCTTGGTCTCCGCTGCTAGCAACGAGGGCACTAAAAGTAGCAAGATAGAAATAAGTATCCGCGATCGGATCATTTTTTTGCGCTCCGAGACATCAGTTTGCCGACCATCATACGCCCCTTGAAGCCGGCATTATCGTGAAAATTGTGACACACCAGACACCCTTGCGCCACCTGCCCCTCGCGATGACATGTCGCACACACTTGTTGTTCTGTGTTCAAGAAATTGCTGTTGAAAACCTTTGGGTCGAATTGCTTGAACGCAGCCGCGAATTTTGCCGTTGCATTCAGCTTATGGCAAGTCTCGCACTGCGACCCAGGTCCCAACAGGTCGAGATGCGGCGCATGCGAATAGCGGTGGTGCGCTCCGGTTTCCTTCAGCACTGACTTCCATTCGACACGGACCATATCGGTTTCGCTGACGCTATGGCACTTGACGCAAGCTCCTGGTCCCTTGGGGTCCAACACTGCCTCGGTCAAGCCATCTAGCTCCGCGCTCGCGGCGAAGTTCATCCATGCGACCATGGTTTTGTCACCGTGGTTGATCGCCTTGTAGCGCAGTGAAAATTCGTCCGCGTACCAGCCCCCATGCGGACCGGCACCCCCGTCTTCGAACTCCTGGTTGGCCGCCCAACTGCATACCGCCGACCGTAAAAGCACCGGTGAAATGCCTCCCATGACCTCCGCCGGCAGACCTTCGGCATTCTCGACCAAATCATCGAGTGCGTTCGTGCCGCTCTTGAGCAAATTCGCCAGCAAGGCGCCGACCGGTTTTGAATACTTCTGGATGTCATCTTCTTCTACATCCAGAAGAGCGCTCATCACACTATTCAAGGTTTCGGTCGAAACCGATTCGTATTCGTCCTCAGCCTCGAGTTCGACCTTCGCACAAGCTTCTTTAACGAGCTCCGGCGAGAGCGGATTTTTTTCAAATTCCGGAAGCGTAAAGACGACCAAATCCTTTTTTTGGATCTGCTCCTCGTGACATCCTGCACAATTCTCGTCGAATCCCTTTATCGGTACGTTTGTCGACGCCTTCGATGCTTCATGACAACCGACGCAACGGCCCTTCGGCGCTAGCTTGGCAAATCGCGGATCCTTGAAGTGGGTGCCGAGATGCTTGACGTGATCAAAGGCAATCGCCGTCCGACGCGTGAAGGGATACGTCTTTCCAAACTTCGGATGGCTTTTCGAGAAACCACTGAATTTTTTCTTATGGCAGTTATGGCATTGCCTGTCCGTCAGGGTCGAGACGGGCGCTACCGCGCCTTTGTGCTCGGTATGACAGGTCGTGCAATTCGTCTGCTTGTGGGGATCGCCGGCCGAACGTTTAAAACTGTGGCAATCCAGACATTTATTCGTCATCGAGTTCGAAGGACCCGAGGGCTGAAACGCGGCCAGCACGAATTGATCCGCCGGTTTATCATGGGATTCATGACAAGCCCCGCAGCCGGCCTTGCCTGTCGCCCCCGCATGCATGTCCATGATCTGTCCGGGGTTGCGAAGTTCGTGCGAAGAGTCCTCGATCAGGCTACCACCGCTGCCAAACGCGCCAATGAGAGCAAGCGTCAAAACTACAGCCAAAAATGTCAGCCTGTCTCGGAAGGATCGGAGCGTCGGCCGCGGCCGGCAAGGTGGTTGGGCCAAACAGCATGTTCCGTCGGGAAGCGGTCCAAGTTCACATTGGCCACCATCCTCCGGTCGCCGGCGACATACATACCGGTCATTGTTCTTCCGCGGCTGACATGCGGCGGTGCCACCGCAAGTGCCATCGGCATTTGGACCAAATCGGCAAGGTTTCTGCCAAAGCGCTCCCCGACCGCATCGATGCGGGAAGTTCGGTCGGTTATAGCTGTTCACCGGGGCCGTCATTGTGCGTACACGTGAATTAGAGTGACATGCCAGATCGAGAAAACGATCAAGGAAACGGAGAACGGCAGATGTACCAGCAACCATTTCCGCATGAGATCCTGACAAGCGAAATGCTTGTCGATCGCGGCCTTTCGCTCCGCCAATTCGACGATCTTAT
>CAZCVU010000461.1:0-2700 GCA_964501745.1 uncultured Flavobacteriales bacterium
GAAAGCCGTTGCCGCCATTGCGGCCGCGATCGATCAACTGCACCGGTATTCAGACTCCGGCTACGTCGACCTCAAGCAGGCAATCGCCGATCGATATGGTCTGGACGCCTCCAGGATCGTCGTCGGCGCGGGTTCGGACGAGTTGCTGACCCGGGCGGCGCGCGCCTATGCCGGGCCGGGCGATGAAATCGTCCACAGCGTCCATAGCTATGGCAAGTTTAAGGTCTACGCGGCCCTCGTCGGCGCGACGGCGGTTGCAGCGGCCGACCGCGATTTCCAGGTTGACGTCGACGCGATGCTGGGTTGCGTCACCGAGCAAACCCGCATTGTGATGCTCGCCAATCCCGACAATCCAGGGGGAACCTGGATCTCCGGCGCTGAGTTGCACCGCTTGCATGAGGGTCTTGCCGACAACGTGCTGTTGGCGATCGACGGCGCCTACACCGAGTTTGTCACTGTCCCGGACTACGAAGATGGAATCGCCTTGGTTGAAAGCGCCGACAACGTCATCGTCACACGCACATTCTCGAAGATTTACGGCCTTGCCGACCTACGCCTTGGCTGGCTGTACGGTCCGTCCGACATCGTCCCGGTTATCAACCGCTTGGCTGGTTCGTTTCCGATCAGCGGCCTTGCGGCCGCCGGTGGCATCGCTGCCCTTGAAGATGTCGAGTTCGCCACCCGGACACGTGACCACAACGAGACTTGGCTGGCCTGGACGACGGAACGGCTTGAGGCCCTCGGCCTGCGCGTCCATCCTAGTCAGACCAACTTTGTCTTGGCACGGTTTCCGGAGTCGGAATTGAAGACCGCCAGCGCCGCCAATGATTTTCTGCTGTCGCGCGGCATTATCCCACGCCGCATCAACGGTCCGGACTATGAAGACTGCTTGCGCCTCAGCATCGGTGAGTCCTTCGAGATGGAGGCTTTGATCGAAGCGCTGACCGAGTTTCTGGGGGCCTAACAGCCTCGGTTTTAATCCGGGGCCGGAGTGGACACGGCGGGTATCACCTCCGGCAAATGTACAAAATAGATCTGATTAATAGTCATTTTTGATTTGAATCAAGGCGCTGGGTCACGCCGTTGCACAATCTGCAGCGACGCCGTGGAGAACTTGATCGACGTCTCGATACTCCGAACCTGCGGCGCGTACTGCTCGACCTCATCTGCGGAAGTTTGAAAGATTTGCGAGTGAAGGTCGTGCCAACCGGTGTAAGGACGCCTAGTTCTGTTGCCCAACAGCCATAGCCAGTCCGGCGCGGCGCTATTTCGTTGCAGAAAATTGCGACGCAGACCGGCGATCGCCCGGCCCTTGCAACGAAGCACGGATGCTTGTGATCAGCGTAGGGCGTACAGCATGAGCAAGACAGGGTGGATAGCACCATGAGCGGGATCCTGTTGTTGGGGCTGCTGATCGGTATGCAGCATGCGATGGAGGCGGATCACGTAGCTGCCGTTTCGTCGATCGCCACCGGCTCCCGGTCCGTCCGGCGGATCGCGACCCATGGTGCCGTCTGGGGCTTCGGGCACACACTGACGCTGGTTGCCGTCACTGGCGCCGTGATTATTTTGGGTACGACGCTCAACAAGACGCTGACGCTGGGACTCGAGCTTGCGGTCGGTATCATGCTCATCCTGCTGGGCGGGCATGTGCTTTATCGCTTATGGCGCGAACGCATCCACTTCCACAGTCATCGTCACGGCGACGGCAGTGTTCACTTTCATGCCCATAGCCACCGTGGTGAGCCTGCCCGTCATGATCCGGCTAACCATGACCACCGGCACGCGCGTGGGCTCCCCTGGCGAACCCTGCTGGTTGGCATGACCCATGGCATGGCCGGTTCGGCCGCCCTGTTGATTCTAACCGCCTCGACGGTAGGAAATCCGGTGTTCGGCATGTATTACGTCCTGTTGTTCGGGATCGGGTCGATGGCCGGCATGGTTGTGCTCTCGGCTTTGATTGCGGTGCCACTGACCTGGACCGCCCGCGCCCTCACCGGGGCGCACCATCTCCTGCAGGGAGCCGTCGGCACGGCGACCGTCGGGCTCGGCATCGCGGTCATTGTGAGGACGGTTGGCGGTTTGCTGGTCGGTACCTGACGAGTCGTCGCCTTTAACACCGGGTCCAGTTCGGCTCGATTGTCCCGCGGGGACGGATCGTCTTCGAGTGAAGAGCGAGCGTTCTCTGAGCGCAGACCGAAAGACCGCAGATAGCCAGGAACCGAGTTTCAGACGCTTTGTGAAAGCCAACTAGATTTCGAACAGGCGGCCCGATGTGTGCTTCTCTGGCTACCGGCTCTCAATGTCCGCCGCCAGGCACAAAACCATGAGACCATTCGTCAGGCTGATTGGATTTCTCGGCGCACTTCTTGGATCGATAGCTGTGGTCCATGCGACGGATGGCTTCAGCACCGGCAAGGACCTGAACGCCTGGTGCGAGGCCATGCATGAGGACGATACCCAATGGGGGCTGTGCGTCGGCTCGATCACAGCAGCAACCGACATGGTTCAGACCTACCAAACAGCAACCGACGTCAAGCTGGCCGTCTGCCTGCCCAGAGGTGCGACACGCGGTGATGTGGTGGACGCGGTGCAGCGCTATATGGCCGATCATCCAGATGAACTCGAATTCGCCCTTGGTGACGTGGTCTTTGCCGCGCTTACCTTGGAGTTCCCCTGCCCGTGAACGCGGTTACTCTC
>CAZCVU010000462.1:0-2694 GCA_964501745.1 uncultured Flavobacteriales bacterium
AATCGGGCAGATGCATGCCCCCCGCGCCGTAGGGATCGTTGAACAGGAATATGTCACCCGGCTGGGTCGTTTCACCGTGCGCTTCCGTCAGTTTCCCCATGGCATCGGGGAAGGACCCGAGGTGAACCGGATTGGTCAGGCCCTGGGCAATCGTACGGCCTTTGTGATCACACACGGCCGTCGAATAGTCCATCGAATCGCGCACGATGTTGGAATACGCCGTGCGCATGATCACCAGCGCCAACTCATCGCCAATCGTACTCAGCGCGTTTTGAATGACTTCCAGGGTGATCAGGTCTAAGCGTTGGTCCATGGCGCTAAATATCCAGTGAAATGACCATATTGGCGGATTCGTCCACCCGAACCTCGCATCCCGGGGGGACGATGCAGGTCGAATCGTATTCTTCGACGATCAACGGCCCTTCTTCAGTTTTCCCCACCAGATCCCGGCGCCGAAAAACCGGTGTCGATAGGGTGCCGAAGTCCGGCCCAAAGTAAGCTGGGCGCTCAACACCCGCTCCGGTATCCGCATCTCCCGGCTCACCCAGGAACAGCCCGTCATATTCACGCGGGCCTCCCAATGCGACCCGGGCAATGATGCGGACATTGACCAGTTCCACGGGATCGAGCTCCGACTTGTGAGCATAAGTGCGAAAGTGCTCGTCATGAAATGCGGAGGTCATTTTCTTGAGGTCCGGCAAGTCGTTGCCCTCAACCGGCACCGTTAATTCAAACGCCTGCCCGCAATAGCGAATATCGGCACAACGGTGGATCTCAATTTTGGTGGGATCGTAACCTTCTTCCGCCAGGATCGTCGTGGCCTCATCGATCAGCCGGTCGTGGGCGCCCTTGATGTCCGACGAAGTAAGGTCCTCCATCCTTCCGTTCAGCGCTCTGACCAGTTCGTGCTCGGCATCGGAAAGAAGGAGACCATAGGCGCTGCAGACACCAGAATTGGGCGGCACCAACACCTGCTTCATTTCCAATTCTTTTGCGATTGCCTGGGCCACGACCGGGCCGTTTCCGCCAAAGGCGATCAAGGTGTAGTCCCTGGGGTCACGCCCGCGATAGGTGGATACCGCTTTTACGGCCCGCACCATGTTCGCAACCGCAATCGTCAAGACCCCGAAGGCGGCCTCAAGCAACGGTTTTTCCAGGTGGGAACAGACCTGGGCCTCGATGGCCCGTTTTGCTTTTTCGGGCTCCAGTTTCAACGAACCTCCGACCAAATAATCCGGATTGATATAGCCCAACGTCAACAGCGCGTCGGTGAGGGTCGCTTGTTCGCCTCCCTTTCCATAACAGACCGGCCCCGGCACCGAGGCGGCGCTTTGCGGACCGACCTGCAACAGCCCGCCCTTATTCACCCAGACCAGGCTTCCGCCGCCGGCGCCAATTTCGGATACGTCGATGAAGGGCAGCTTAATGGCATAGCCAGCGCCTTTGACGAGTTTACTGGACAGGTTTATGCCGGCGCCAATTTCGTATTCGCTGGTTTTGGCGGGCTCGCCGTTCTCCACGATGGCGGTCTTGGTGGTGGTTCCCCCCATGTCCAATGTGATGACGTCGGGCAATCCCGCCTGTTTCGCGATCCTGGCCGCGGCGATCACACCGGCCGCGGGGCCGGACTCGACCAGATAGGCGGGTTTGACGACGGCGGAATTCACGCTCATCTGCCCGCCACTTGATTGCATGACGTGTAACGGTCGCTTTATCCCCACCGTCTGAAGACGATTCGTCAGGGATTTCAAATAGCCGCTTACCACCGGCCCCAAGAAGGCGTTTACGACCGTGGTGCTGGTCCGTTCATATTCGCGGATTTCAGGCAGAATTTCGTGCGAGCAACTTATGTAAACGGTTGAGGGCAGGACATCGCGAATGAGTTTCGCCACCTGGCGCTCATGTTCCGGATTGGCATAGGAGTGCAGGAGGCTGATCGCGACCGATTCCACCTCCGCCTTTCGGAACCGCTCGGCCACGGCAATCACGCTTGCCTCATCCAGTGGAACCCGGACTTGTCCATCCGGTCCGATCCGTTCTTTCACCTCGAGACGAAATTGTCTCGGAACCAACGGCTTCGGTTTTACGTAATCGAGATTATATAGTTCGGGAATACGGACACGCCTGAATTCAAGGACATCACGGAATCCTTCGGTCGTAATGAGCCCGGTTTTTGCGCCTTTGTCTTCAAGAACCGCATTCGTGGCAACGGTCGTCGCATGAACTAGGTCATCGATCTCGCCAGGCTCAATGCCATGCTCGGCAAACATTTCTTCGAGCCCAAGTAATATGCCCTGTCCGTAGTCTTGAGGGGTCGAGGACGTTTTTTTGGTGTGAATAACCCCGTCGCCACCGGAGAGTACGATATCGGTGAAAGTACCGCCGATGTCGATTCCCACCCTGAAAAGTCGTGATTTTGACATTGACTAATACACTCGTGTTCGTCCGCGAAGTTCTGGGGTCGTTTTAATCGCGTGCAATTTTATGTGGGATACCCGTTCGATTCGCCACAGGAGGTAGTTGGCCAAGGATTACAAGCACTTGACCCACTCAGCGCTGGCTCTCATCTGTTTGGCAATGATCCGTTTCACACTTTGCAAGGGGATATGAATTGGGTCAAGCGATTAAACTTTTAGGACAGATTCTAAACAGGTTGAAGCGATTGCATCTAAAAAAGCATGCCCAAAATCAATT
>CAZCVU010000463.1:0-2681 GCA_964501745.1 uncultured Flavobacteriales bacterium
CGTGTGAGCGATCGCCGGCTGATTACATACGGGTTCAGCCCGCAGGCGGAGGTCCGAGCCGAAGACCTCACGGTGGGACCGGGCGGCATGCGCTTCGACGTGGCGTTGGGCGTTCGAGGCGAGGCCGAACGGCGTCTCACCGGTCTTAGCTTGCCAATGTTTGGCCAACACAACGTGCAGAACGCACTTGCAGCGATCGCCGTCGCCAACGAGATGAACATCGATGCTGAAATCATCACCCGGACACTGGCGTCCTTCGAGGGGGTCAAACGTCGCTTCACGAAGACCGGCGAAGCGAACGGCATCACGATCATCGATGATTACGGCCACCACCCCGTAGAGATCGCCGCCGTCCTAAAAGCCGCACGTGCGGCCACCCGTCACAAGGTCGTCGCCGTCGTCCAACCGCACAGATACACCCGCCTGCAGGCGTTATTCGAAGATTTCTGTCTATGCTTCAACGACGCCGATCATGTGATCGTCGCTGACGTCTATGCCGCTGGCGAAGATCCCATCAAGGATTTTGACCGCGATGCACTGGTGCAGGGCGTGAAAGCACGCGGACACCGAAACGTGCATACGCTCGATGATCCGGCGGACCTCGCGGCGCTAGTCGCTCAGCTGACCGAATCCGGCGATTTGGTCGTCTGCCTAGGTGCTGGAACAATCACCAATTGGGCAAATGCGCTGCCAGCAGAACTGGCCGCATTGGGCACGTCCCAGGCAGGTGCCGGATGATGGCCCAGCGCGTTCAGCAGCCCGTTGACAGCCTTCTAAGCCGTCTGCCGCCGGTGCGAGGGCGCTACCTCGAGCAGGCCGATCTCGCGCGCTTCTCGCGGTTCCGTGTCGGCGGGCCGGCCGAGGTTCTCTTCAGGCCTGCCGATCAGGATGATCTCCAATATTTCATGGCAAACACGCCTCCGGAGATACCGGTCACGGTGATCGGTGTTGGCTCCAACATTCTCGTTCGCGATGGTGGCGTTGCTGGCGTCGTCGCTCGCCTGGGACAGGGCTTCGACGACGTTGAGGTAAGCGGCACGCGCGTTCGTGCCGGCGCCGGCGCGCTTGATCTCAACGTTGCGCGCGCCGCGCAACGGAACGCCATAGCCGGCCTGGAGTTCCTCTCCGGCATCCCCGGCACAATCGGCGGCACACTGCGCATGAATGGCGGCGCCTACGGCCGCGAGATCGGCGACATCACGGTGACCGCAACGGTCCTGGATCGCGATGGCCGTCTATCGATTGTCGACCGAACCAAGCTCGATTTCAGTTATCGCCACTGCGGGCTGGCCGAGGATCGTATCTTCGTCGCGGTCGAACTCGAAGGTGCCCCGGGATCACCGCAGGAGATAGCGGCCCGAATGGATGAGATCGCCACCAACAGGATCGATAGCCAGCCGACCGGCGGTGCCACTGGTGGCTCGACCTTCAAAAATCCGCCCGGTCAGAAAGCCTGGAAAGTAATTGAGGAAGCCGGCTGCCGCGGTTTGCGACGCGGCGGCGCCATGGTATCCGAAAAACACTGCAACTTCCTGATCAACGCCGAGCAGGCCAGCGCCAACGATCTGGAGTCGCTGGCAGAGGAAGTGCGCCAGCGCGTGCGTGAAAGGAGCGGCATCGAGCTGGAATGGGAAATCCGCCGTATCGGCGAGGCCGGGGTCTGCGAATGACCGACAAGACGTCAAAACATGTGGCGGTCCTGATGGGCGGGTGGTCAAGCGAACGGGAAGTTTCACTTGTCAGCGGCACCAACTGCGCAACGGCGCTCGAAGACGCTGGCTATCGTGTGACGCAAATTGATGTGCAGCGCGACCTAAGAAAGCTCCTCAACGCGCTTGAGCCACAACCGGACGTCGTGTTCAACGCGCTGCACGGCCGGTTTGGCGAAGACGGCACGTTTCAGGCGGTGCTCAACCTGCTCGGTATCCCCTACACGCATTCCGGACTTCTCGCCTCTGCGCTGGCGATGAACAAGCCAGTGGCGAAGCAGTTGTTTGCGGCCGCTGGAATACCCTGTCCCGAGGGTCAGGTCGTCGATCTCGACGAACTCCGAAGCGAGCCCGCACTGCCACCGCCCTACGTCATCAAGCCGCTGAACGAGGGCTCAAGCGTTGGCGTGCATATCGTACACACCGGCGACAACCATCTCCCACTCGACGACTGGGTATTTGGCGACAAGGTCCTCCTCGAACGCTACATCCCCGGCCGGGAGCTCACTGTGGCGGTGGTGGACGGCAACGCACTCGGCGTGACGGAACTTCGGCCGCGCAACGGCTTCTATAGCTACAAAGCAAAGTATTCCGAGGGCGAGACCGAGCATCTTTGTCCGGCTCCAATACCCGCCGCCACCGAGCAGAAAGCCAAAGACTACGCGACGCGCGCGCACAACCTTTTGGGGTGCCGTGGAGTCAGCCGCGCCGACTTCCGCTACGACGATACCGGAGACGATCACGGGAATCTGTATCTGCTGGAAATCAACACGCAACCCGGCATGACCCCCCTGTCACTGGTCCCCGAACAAGCAGCCCAGTGCGGTCAATCTTTTTCAGAGCTGGTAGCCTTGATGGTGGAGGCGGCAGCATGCGACGCGTAAAGACCATCACGCGGGCGCAGACGGCGCGGAAGACCTCCCGCGGCACCTCCGGACGCAGCCGGACGCCGACAAAGTGGCGCAGGTTTGT
>CAZCVU010000464.1:0-2679 GCA_964501745.1 uncultured Flavobacteriales bacterium
ATGGGCAGACCATAAGGTTGCTTATTCAACGATCACTCGGGCGCACCACGGATACCGTCGAGTGGCGTTAGTTGCCGCAGTGTCATTGCTATTGGTGGTGTTCATTGATTAGTGGACCTGATGAGTAGGGCCGGCTCAACCGCGTGTGGCTATGACGGCTAGCGTGATGAGGGCGAGGCGCAGCCTGATTTCCTGGTGCCTGTACGATTGGGCCAATTCCGCCTACCCGACAGTGATTACGACCTTCGTGTTCGCTACCTACTATACGAAGGCAATCGCCGACACACCCGAACAGGGCACGGGTCAACTTAGCTGGGCACTCGGGATAGCTGGGCTTATTGTTGCTGTGACCTCACCGCCTTTGGGCGCGATCGCCGACCGAGTAGGTGCGCGCAAGCCTTGGCTGGCTGTATTCACGGCGCTATGCGTCGGCGCGACGGCGCTGCTGTGGTACGCACGACCTGCACCGGATTTTGCGCTGTTGGCCCTGATTCTCCTGGTGATTTCCAGTGTCACCTTCGAATACGGGTCCGTCTTCTACAACGCAATGCTTCCCGAACTTGCGCCGAGAGCGATGATCGGTCGTATCTCGGGCTGGGGCTGGGGTCTCGGGTATGTCGGTGGACTATTGTGTCTCGCCGTCGCGCTGGTCGGCTTCGTGCAGACCGATGCGCCATGGTTTGGCGTTGGCATGAACGAGGCTGCCAACGTCCGCGCTACGGCCGTTCTGGCGGCAGTGTGGTTCGGCGTTTTTGCTCTGCCGTTGTTCCTGTTTTCAGCCGATCGACCAAGAACCGATATCGCGCTGGGCACCGCGATGCGCGAGGGTATTGCTGTGCTGGCGCAAACCGCCAAGAAGGCACGAAATTTCGCGGGCATTGTGCGCTTTCTTATCGCCCGCATGATCTATACCGATGGCCTAGGTACCCTGTTTGCGTTCGGCGGCATCTACGCTGCCGGTACCTTCGGCATGGAGCTCGCCGAGGTTATTCAGTTCGGCATTGCGCTAAACGTGACAGCTGGCATCGGCGCGGCGGCATTCGCCTGGCTCGACGACAAGACTGGGGCGAAGCCGGTCATCATCGTCGCACTGTTGGCGCTGATCTTCTTCAGCAGTGCCGCATTGATTGTCGAATCGAAACTGCTGTTTTGGCTGTTTGGCCTTGGTCTTGGAATCTTTGTCGGCCCGGCGCAAGCAGCAAGCCGTTCGCTGATGGCGAGGCTCGCACCGGAAGAAATGCATGCAGAAATGTTCGGACTATTTGCCTTCTCGGGCAAGGTGACCGCTTTTCTCGGCCCCATTGTCCTCGGTCGGGTCACGCTCGCCTTCGACAGCCAACGCGCCGGGATGGCGACGATCGTCGTCTTTTTTGTGGTTGGTCTGCTGCTGTTGCTGCCGGTAAAGGAGCCGCGGTCATAGCGCTAGGCGAGGCGCATCAAAGCTCACCACTGCATGCCGATCCTGACGACCTGCCGGCCGGCGGGTCAATGCCGGAAGTGGCGTAGGCCAGTAAACACCATCGCCACATCAGCCTCATTGGCAGCCGCAATGATCTCGTCGTCTCGCAGAGAGCCACCAGGCTGAATTGCGGCGGTTACACCCGCTTCGATTGCTACATGCAGGCCGTCGGCAAAAGGAAAGAAGGCATCCGAGGCAACCACTGATCCCGCCGCGCCTAGATGTTCGGCTGCCTTCCAGGCGGCGATGCGGGCGGCGTCGACACGACTCATCTGACCTGCGCCGACGCCCACGGTCCGGCTGCCGCGTGCGTAGACGATGGCATTTGATTTCGCGTGTTTGGCAACCCTGCAGGCGAACAGGAGGTCCTTAAGCTCAGCCTTCGAGGGTGCCCGAGTTGTCACAACCTTGAGGTCGGCCTCCCGGACGAACATCGAGTCACCGCCTTGCACCAGGAATCCACCGGCCAGCGAACGGACATTCAGCGCTGCGGCGGATGGCACGGGTACGGCGCCCGAGATAAGGAGTCGCATGTTCTTCTTTCCCTCTAGGGCCGCGATCGCATCGTCTTCGGCGTCCGGTGCGATCACAACCTCGGCGAACAGCTCGGCAATCGCTTCGGCCGTCGCACGATCAAGCAGACGGTTTATGGCGATGACACCGCCGAATGCGCTCACCGGGTCGCAGGCGAGGGCATTTTCGTATGCCGCACGAAGCGTGTCGGCCTCGGCCACGCCGCAGGGATTCGCGTGCTTAATTATGGCAACGGCTGGTCGTTCGAATTCGGCAACGAGTGCGAAGGCCGCGTCAGTGTCGTTCAGGTTGTTGTAGCTCAGCTCCTTGCCCTGAAGCTGTCGCGCAGTCGCCACGCCTGGGCGATCGTCTCCGCCGGCGTAGAATGCAGCCTCCTGGTGTGGATTTTCGCCGTAGCGGAGCCGTTGCCTCAGGCTGCCTGCAATCGTGAAGTGTTGTGGAAATCCGTGGCCTGCGGTCTCTTCAAGCCAGCCTGCGATCAGCGCGTCGTAGGCGGCCGTTCGACCAAACGCCGTGGCTGCCAACTGTCTGCGCAGGGCGTCGCCGGTCGCGCCGTCACTCTTGCTCATTTCGGACATGACGGCCTCGTAGTCCGACGGATCAGTGACAATGGTGACGAAGTCGTGATTCTTGGCGGCAGAGCGGATCAGAGCGGGTCCGCCAATGTCAATATTCTCTATGCAGTC
>CAZCVU010000465.1:0-2676 GCA_964501745.1 uncultured Flavobacteriales bacterium
GCCCTGTTGGCTGAGTTCTTGCGCCGCCGCCTTACCCTTTTCTTCGTCGCGCGCTGTCAAGACGACGGTGTATCCAAGGTGGCCTAGCTGGCGGCAGGATTCGAAACCGAGGCCTCGGTTGGCGCCGGTGACCAAAGCGGTCTTGTTCTGTTTGTTCACGAGGTGGGCCTCCAGGACGGGTGCGGTTCAGCGCTCCCATCATGCGCGCTGTAGGCAATACGTCAAATGGAAGACGGGCACCGATGTCGCGATGCGGATGCTGCGTGCCATATCGTGAAGCTGAAAGACGAGAAGGGCTCAGCGCCCTCGTGTCCCTGATGTCGTCGAACCTATGTCAATGTACTCTGGCTTTATTTGCGACCGCTGTCTTGATGCGTTCGATGTTTTCGATGCCCTGGATCATCTCGGAAATGATGAAGTCGGCCCGCCGGTTTGGCCCGCCGGTATCGCGATCTGGGAACTTCTTTGTCCAGGCATCCAGCTTGACAGTGAGCGCGCATAGCACGCCACCAATCATCGTGTGATTGCTCTGGATCATCGATTCGAACTCGCGGAATCTCGTGGCGTTAAGATCTTTCCACATTTCCGTGCTGCTGTTCTGGAATAGCGCAAAGCGGCTGTCGACGACCGTCTTTAACTTCGTCAGCGTAGATTTCATCCGAGCGCAACTGCGCGTCACGCTTGAGTTCTGCTTGAGCTGCACGTTGGTGCTGATTTCGTCGATCGATCTAAGAAGGTCCAGCATGCTCGGCTGAAGCAGGTCCATGCATCGTCTGTAATAAGAGATCGAAAGAAATATATCGCCGTAGTCCTCCAGATATTTTGGCACTTCCTCCAGGCCGATGCCGAGTTTGCGCGCCATCTGTCGGAGGTTGTCGCGGGCGCGCTTCACATCAGGGTCGCGGAATAAATTGATGATGTCTTCATAGCCGCCTAGATCTAGGTCGGTCTCACCGTAGACGTTCAAAATGAGTGGCCGCGTGAACCGGTTCATATATTCACGTAGCTCGCGACGCTTATTCTCGGAGAGTTTCAGTTCGTCATAGTCGTTGACCGGAATCTCCTGATCACGCAGCAGAATCCGCAAGCTGTACACATCGAAGCTCGGCAGCTCCCGCAGCTTGTAGAGGATGCCGTAGTCGGGATGTCCCTGAGCACTTGGCCAGCCAAACGCTTTGCCGACCTCGCGGATGTCGATCTGTCCGCTGCCCGTATCTTCCTCGTGGAACAACTCCAGCACACTTTCTAGATGCGTGTTCTTTACCATCCGCGCACTGCGCAGGCCCTGCGTCTGCAAGGGAACAATTGACAGCGGCAACGCGTAAAGCGAGTCTCTATCCTGGTCTGAAATCGCCTCCAAAAGAGTCTCCCACGGCGATTTGTAAGGTTTTGTAACAAATAGACCCTCACGCGGCCTGGCGCAAGACGGCGAAAAATATTGTCCGCGTTGCGGGCTTGGCCGCACGAGGATGAACTTAGGCAGTTTGCATGGTTGGAGGCGAAAAATAAGGAGCCGCGATTTCGTTGCCCGCGTTGTACTTCATATGCAACTCCGCCAGCCGGGAACCAGCCCCAGAGGCTTGTCGCGCGTGCCACCAGATCGCAAACTGGTGCGACAGCGTCAGGCCCGCCCGGGTACCTCCTGGGAAGGGTGCCGCACGACCACGGTGGTTCGCAGCGACCAGCACGTCTTGCTGAATGAGGAAACCACACGCCTGCGCCAGGCGTCGCCGTCGCGTTCGCGGTCGATGAACAAAGATGCAAGGTTAGCTATGGCCTCCATCGACATTGTTTCCGATGCCTTTGGAGATCTCGCGGTTTGGCAATAGAAGCCGAGCATACCTAGAATTTTGCCGTCAGTCGGCGATCTCAGTGGCGCACACCAATAGTCCGAAAAGCCGTAAAGGGAAGCGAGGCGGCGATGCATAACAGTGAGTTGCTCGTTGGTTGCAGTGGAGGTTGCGCGTCGTTGCAATGAGCGGCCCGGCAGGTCTTGCTGACCGCCAAGCTGCTTCACAATCTGGACGATTTCTTTTGGAAATGCGGGCGCCGCGCCAACGGACAAGATCTGTGTCGCGGCGTCGATCTGTAGCAGACAGACCGAGATGTCCTTATGGCTCTGTTCCGCCGACTGGCAAAGCGTCGCCAATATCCGGCGGAGCGGGCTGACCTGGCTCAGAAGGTCAAGGAATCGCACGTCATTCTGGCGTCGGCTGAAGCTGGGTGAACCAATCATCTGCGGGATATCCGCAGCTTGACGAGAGTTGTGGAAATGCGACGCATGGTATCAACCCTGCCTGATGGATACTCGCGAACTGAGCTTGTGCGATCGAGCCGCATGCGCTGCCGCGAGGTCTGCGACCACAAGTTCGCTGTCTGGGCAGAGTCCGCGGAGGATGGCGGCGGCGTAAGGCTTCAGCACTCGGACGACGTCCGGTCTTGGCGTCCGATAATACTCGCGAAGTGCGAAGGCGGTTCGCAACAGGGTGTCGCATAGTCTGCGATACCCGACGAATTTCGTCCCTTCGATGCTGACCTCGATATTCTTGATCAAATCGATGAGACGCGACAGCCTCTTGTGCGTTTGGTTTGTCACTTGTCGCCGGTCGTAGTCATGCGTGATCAGCTCCGTAAGAACCACCACCTCCTTATTTTCGGCGCGCGAAGCGCGCTGAG
>CAZCVU010000466.1:0-2673 GCA_964501745.1 uncultured Flavobacteriales bacterium
TGAAGGTGTATGTATTCGCTGTAGCCGCCCCACAGGCCATGGCCGAAGGACATCGGTAGGTAGCCATAAGCGGGCAAACCCTCCGCACGAACGGTCTTACACATGTGATATGCGCCGCCCAGGCAAAGATCACAGCGGCCACAGCTAAGATGCGGCTCAAGCGCGACCCGGTCGCCTTCTTTTACACCCCAAGCCTTCGCCGCTTCAACTCCAAGTTCCTCAATAACCCCCACTGGTTCGTGGCCCGGGATCAACGGATACTCCACCAAGCCCTTTGCGGTAAAAGCGCCACGGTATTGCTCAACGTCGCTTCCGCATAGGCCGCACGCCTCAACGCGGAGCAGCGCATTTTCCGACCCGAGCTTCGGAATTTCGACTTCATCGGCTTCGATACGCCGATCGTCGACTTGAACCATTATTTTCGATTTCATAGGTCTTCTCTGACACGCAGCATTGTTTTGATTACGGTCGACCGGTTGTCGCGCGCTGCATCGAACGCGCGCTGTCCATCGGCGAGGTCATAGGTCTTGATTAAACCGTCAATAGCCAAGGCGCCGTCTTTCAGGAACCTAGCGGCCTCTCGGAACGCGCCGGCTGTGTACGCCATCACTCCATGGAGGTGATATTCACGGCGAACAATGTCGACGAAATCAAAGCCGCCAGCCGCTTCCTTATAGCCGACGAGGACGATGTGGCCGCCGGATTTAACGGCTCGCCCAGCCACGGCTTGGGTCTCGACGGAGCCTACGCAATCGAACACATGCTCATATGTAGCAGGCTCGATCGCTTCCGCCGTGATTGCTTGGACGCCGAAATGCTCGCTCAGTGCCGCGCGCGCCGGCGCGGGATCGACGACATCAATTTGGCTGGTGCCTTTGCGCATAAGAACCGCGCCGATCATGGATCCTAAACAACCGAAGCCAATGACAAGCGCGCGATGCGTCGGTTCGAACGGCACCATCGAGACGGAATGGATGGCGCAGGCGAAAGGCTCGGTCATCGTCATAACATGCGCGGAGGCGTTATTGCCGAAGGGGATGAGGTTGCCCCGCGGAACGTTGACGCGCTCGCGCATCGCCCCGTGGCGGTGCAGACCGATCAACTGCATCTTTGGGCAGATATTGTCGCGGCCGGCCTGGCATACGTCGCATCGTCCACAAGAGACAATCGGATTAACGACGACGGGTTGACCATTCGCGCGTCCGGTGAATTCGTGGCCAAGCACTAAAGGTGGAACGCGGCCGCGGCTCTTGCCCATATACCCGAGGACATCTGAACCACAAATTCCTACGAGCCCGACCTCGACTGTCACCTCATCCGGTGCAGGCGAGCAGTCAGAGATGTCCTGGAGCTCGACCTGGCCGGGTTCAGTGAATACCAGAGCGCGCATACTACCCCTATCAGTTCAGATGCATCAGGCAATTGTGGTGCCGGTCGATCTCGATCTCGGAACCGGGAATTACGTAGATCGTTGTGTTCTTGCGCTCGACGAGGATTGGCCCGGACGCACGCATGCCGGTGTTGAGCTTCGCTCCGTCGAGAATCTCGATCTCCCGCCAGGCGCTTGTCTCAGGAAGAAACACCTTCCGAGTTCCCTTGACCGCTGACGCATAGTCGATGCTATTCGGCGCCTTCGAGATGAAGATCTCAGGTTTGGGTTTGTTGCCCTGCGCGATGACCCGCAAATTGAGGATGTCGCATTGCGACATCTCGCCAACCATGGCCTCACCGTACGCACGGCCGTATTCGATTTTGAACGCCAGGTAGATCGCCTCATTACCGCTAATCTCGTCAAGCGGATAGGCCGGACACGGAATCGAGATCTCCCAAAGCTGACCATGTATTCGCATATCTAACTCATAGGTCAGCTCTATATTTTTGCGACCAATCCCATCACTCTCGACGAGACCACGGGCCTGATCTGTGAGCTCGCTAAACGCACTGTTGAGCTCTGCGATTGGCGCGGGAAGTGCGTGATAGAAGGTTTGCGCAACGTCTCTTTTAACGTCCGCGACGCAAGCGCCGAACGCGCTAAAAACAGCTGACGTCTCGGGGATCACGATCGAGCGGATGTTGAGCTCCTTGCTGATATTCGCGATTAGCAACGGGCTGCAGCCACCGTAAGCGACCAGCGAGAATTCGCGTGGGTCGTAGCCGCGCTCGATAGTCACGTTGCGTAAAGCGTTGCCCATATTAGCGCTGATCGTTCGGTAGATACCGACCGCAGCTGTCTCCATATCGAGGCTCATGGGCGTCGCAAGTTTTTCGCCGATGGTGCCTTCCGCGGCCGCCTTGTCGAGCTTGATTGCACCGCCAAGGAAAAATTCTGGGTCGATTAATCCGAGTGCCACGGCAGCATCCGTTACAGTTGGCTCATTGCCGCCCTGCCCATAACAGGCAGGGCCGGGGCTCGCACCTGCGCTTTGCGGTCCAACACGCAGCATTCCGCGATTGTCGATCCAAGCAATCGAGCCACCGCCAGCTCCAACAGCCGTGATGTCGAGAATTGGCAAATTTGTCTGAAAAGGTCCAATCTGTGCGCGGCTTACGGTCTTCGGTTCACCTTGATAGATTACCGACACATCGAAGCTTGTGCCGCCCATGTCGGCGGTGAGGATGTTTTTGGCACCAATTGTTCGGCCGAGGTAACTCGAGCTTACGATGCCGCCGGCG
>CAZCVU010000467.1:0-2663 GCA_964501745.1 uncultured Flavobacteriales bacterium
TCCACAGAGCCTGCGCTATATGACTCGCGTACAGATGCTGGGCGACCGGCCTTACTAGGAAGCGCGCTGCGACTGCAGCCCGGTCCAGCGTATCCGGCTCAGTGCTGGATGATCTCGCCGGTCAGCGCATCAAGTTCACGGTGGCAGGCAACCAGATGATCCGCGGCCGGCTCACGGTGAGGTGGTGCTTGCGTATCGCATGTCCCCTCAATAGCAAGCGGGCAGCGCGCGAAGAACGGGCAGCCGACATCCGCGAGTTCGACCTGCCGGGCAATTCCGCTGATCGCCTCGCGCGTCGTCATCACGTCCTCCAACCAACCCGGACGAATCTCGGGCACCGACGAGAGGAGGAGCCGTGTATAGGGATGAAATGGCGGCGACAGGACGTCCATCGTCGGTCCGCTTTCGACGACCCGGCCGGCATAGAGGACGACGATGGTATCGGCAAATGAAGCAACCGTCGAAAGATCGTGACTGATGAAGACATAGGCGACCCCGAGCTTTTGCTGCAGGTCCTTCAGCAGGTCGATAATCGCCGCGCCGACCACCGTATCGAGCGACGAGACGACTTCATCGCACAGGATAACGTCGGGCTCTGCCGCCAACGCGCGCGCCAGATTGACCCGCTGCTTCTCGCCACCGGAAAGATCTTTCGGGAACCGAGACGCAAAGTCGCGCGGCAGTTCCACCAGTTCAAGAAGTTCGCCGACCCGCTCGCGCCGCGCAGATGCAGCCATGTTCATGTAGAACTCAAGCGGCCGGCCGATGATGTCGCGGATCCGCTGGCGTGGGTTGAGCGCGACGTCGGCCATCTGAAAAACAATCTGAATGCTTTGAATTTCGGACTTTTGACGTTGCCCAACGGCCGGCGGCAGCGCCGTGCCGTTATGCACGATCTCACCGGAGACTTGGGGCAGGAGGCCCGAGATGACCCGCGCAAGGGTACTCTTTCCGCAGCCCGACTCACCGATTACACCGACGACCTGATGCGAGCTTACCGACAGATCGACGTCCCACAAGACGATCTTCTTGTTGACCCTACCGTAGCCTGCGGTGATGCCACGCGCTTCCAGTACTGGCGCCGTCGTACTCGCACCAGAATCGTCGCGCGCCGTTCCGCCGCCGGCTGTGCTTCGCGGTGGCGGCCTAACGGCCATCATCAGCGTTTTGGTATATTCGTGTGTCGGGTTTTCGACGATTTGCTGCGTTGTCCCCTGCTCCATGATCGCGCCATCGTTCAGCACGATGATCCGATCAGCGATCTGGGCGACGACGGACAGGTCGTGTGTCACATAAATAGCCGCCGCGTTCTGCTGCTTGATAATGGCCTTGAAAGCGGTCAGCACTTCGATCTGAGTGGTGACGTCGAGCGCCGTCGTCGGCTCATCCAGCAGCAGCAGCATGGGGTCGCAGGACACCGCCATCGCCGCCATCAGCCGCTGCAGTTGACCGCCGCTCACCTGGTGCGGATAGAGCCGGCCGAGCTGCTCCGGCGTCGGCAGATCGAGACTGCGATAGGTTTCCACCGCCCGCCGGTCCGCTTCCGCCGCCGACATGATTCCGTGGACCTGCGCGATTTCGGTCACCTGTCTGCCGATGGTCAGGGCCGGGTTAAAGGCCGCGGCGGCGCTTTGCGCGACGTAGGCAACCTTTGCGCCCCTGAGCGGACGCCGGTCGTCGGCCTCGAGCGCCAATACGTCCTGCCCCTCCAACAGCACCTTGCCACCGGCAAAGCGGCAGCCCGGGCGGGCGTACGCCAGTGCCGCAAGGCAGATCGTCGACTTGCCAGAGCCGGACTCGCCAATCAGCGCCAAAACCTCACCACGATTGACGCTCAGGCTAACCCCTTTGACGATCGGCTGAAATTCGCCGCCGGGAGGCTGGCCTTCGACCCAGAGGTTGTCGATCTCGAGCAGCGCGGTCATTGCAGAATCTCGTCTGATATGTCGCGGTTCGACTTGTGAAGGAACCAGTCGACGATCAGGTTGACCGAGAACGTGACGGTGGCGATGGCGGCCGCGGGAATGATGGGTGCGGTCGAGCCGAACAGCAACCCCTGCAGATTTTCACGCACCATGCTGCCCCAGTCGGCATTCGGCGGCTGCACGCCGAGTCCGAGAAAACTCAAGGCGCTGATGAACAGGATAGCGTAGGTAAAACGGATGCCGACCTCGGCTGCCAGCGGTCCCGTCGCGTTGGGGAAGATCTCGCGCAGCATGATCCACCACAGGCCCTCGCCACGGGCGCGCGCCACTTCAACGAAGTCCATGACGGCGATATCCATGGCCAGAGCCCGCGATACGCGGAACACGCGCGTCGCCTCGATCGCAGCTATGGTGAAGATCAGGACCGTCAGCGAGGTCCCGAGCGAGGCAATAATGATCAGCGCCAACATGATCGAGGGGAAGGCCATGATGGCATCGATGGAGCGGCTCAGAACCGTATCAATCACGCCCCCAGCGACCGCGGCAAGGAAACCCAAGGCGATGCCGACTCCGAACCCGATTACCGTGATTATGGCTGCCAGCCCAAGCGTCATCCGCGAGCCATACATGACGCGTGTCAGGATATCGCGGCCGAGATAATCACCGCCAAGCAGGAAGACCTCATTGGGCGGTGCAAAGCTATCGTCTGAAAGCAGTTCTCCCTGGCCGTACGGAGCA
>CAZCVU010000468.1:0-2628 GCA_964501745.1 uncultured Flavobacteriales bacterium
ATCCTCCGTTAAGAAATAGGCTCTGATGTCCCAAATGTTTTGATGACGGACAGTCATGACCCGACGCAGATCCGTGTGTTTGCGGCGCAAAAAACCGTAACATGTGATATGCGGCAGACAAAGATCCACGATATTTCGCGACCGCGATGATGATCGAAACGCTATTCTGATACTGCCCAAAGCATTGGCGATCGCCAGTTCCCTTCCGCTGAAGCTTGGTCGTTGACAGTTTTCATTGCGTGCACTGTATTGAGACGCAGGAGACCCCGTCATGGTGAAAACAAAGCCGATGATAATCAAGAAGATCAATCTGCACGGTGCCTGTCGCACCCATACGCGTGCCGACGTGACGACCCGTGATGTTGGTGTCACGATCGATGAGCCCTGGGGAACCAATCACGGATTGACACCGATCGAGACGTTCATATCGGCGCTAATTGGCTGCACCAACGTGACGACGCATAAGCTGGCGGAAGTGAACGGCATTGAGATCGATGCAATGTCTGTGGAGGCCGAACTTACCTACGACCAGCGCGGTGTTCTGTTTGTTGAGGAAATCGACTTACCTTTCCGCGAGATCGCACTCAATATCGAATTAACCACCGCAGGCGACGACGCAGCTCTCGAACAGGTCAAAGCTGATCTGCCTCGCTTCTGCCCGATCGCAAAGGCGATCCGCCAATCCGGTACCAGCATCGTCGAAAACTGGAATGTGACACGGCCGTGATCCGCCTGCTCTGGCTTACTTCCCTCCAACCGAGGCGCTTGCTTATCGAACACAGCGCAAGTCGGAGCAGCAGCTTTGCGCTCGTTCTTGTTGCTTTCCTGTTGATGTATTCGCCGATCGGCGCCGAGGAATTCGGCAAGCTAGGCGCCCGCTTCCAGGCATATGAACTATGGGAGGCCGGCAATTTGTTGCATCTTGCCGGCGAGTATCAGAAGGCAGCGGATGCGTTTCGCGAGTCGATCCGGCACCATCCCACGGCCGAAGCACATACCTTTCTCGGTTGGTCACTGAGTTATATGGGACGGTTAGGCGAAGCCATTGAGGAGTGCAAGAAAGCCATCCATCTGGATCCGGACTTTGGCAACCCCTACAACGATATCGGTGTCTATCTCATGGAGTTTGGCCGGTTCGAAGAAGCGGTTCCTTGGTTTAAGAAGGCCATCGTGTCCCAACGCTATTGTTGCTACCACTACGCTCACACCAATCTAGGTGAGATTCTGTTTCGACAGGGGCAGCTCTTGGAGGCGCGGCGCTCGTTCCGGCGGGCGCTCGAATACGCGCCCGACTACCTGCCGGCCCTTCAGGCATTGGAGAATCTCGGGGGCCAGGGCGAGACGCTTTAGTGATTCCGACATTCTGTCTCACCGCATGTTGCGTTTCACGTCGAGCCGCCACCGGATACGCGAACCCTAACGCGCGGCCTTCGTCTCCGCCTGCCAACCTAGGTGCCAGTCGGGCCGCTCCAACGCATGCGGAATATCGCCGACCTCGACGCCGTCTCGCACATCGATGCTCAGTGCCACGCCGTCCATCATCATCATTTTCAGCTCATTTTCCGTAGGCTTGCTGAATGCGTTCTTCATCATATTTGGATGCGGCCCGTGAATAATTCCGGCAGCGACATCCCAGCCTTCCTGAAGGCGGTCCCTTCGGTCTTGGGAAAATAAAGCCAGTCCCATCCAGCATCGGACGCACGGCCAAATGTCATGACTTTGATCTCCCTTCCGCAATCGCGCGATGTTGCGATCAGTGTTTTTCAGATTTTAGCGACGTTACCATTGTGGTGTGCCGGACGTGCAACGCGTATCCGCAAATTGACTTCGTTCCAGTAGTGCGTGCGATTCAGGCAATACCCTAGACGATCGCGGCCTCGCGCAACGCTGCAATCGCTTCCTCGTCATAACCGAGTTCCGTCAGGATCTCGTCGCTGTGCTCGCCCAAGGCCGGCGGTGGCACGAGCGGCTGGTCGTCGCGGCTGCCGTCGAACCAGACCGGCCGGCGGATCCCCGTGACTTCGCCTTCCTGCGGATGCACGACTTCGAAAAAGCTGTCGAGGTGGCGCACCTGCGGGTCCTCGAATACTTCGGGCACAGTGTTGACCGGCGCAAACGGCACCTCACATGTGTCGAAGCGCTTGATCCAGTGGTCCCGTGGGTCCCCTTCCACGACCGACTGCAGCGCCACCGTCAAATCCTCGTAGTTCTCGATCCGCTGTTCGCGACTTTGAAAGCGGGGATCGTCGACAAGCGCCGGCCGGCCCAGCGCCTCCATCAACTGATCCCAGAATTTGGGCTGTGACGACAAGTGGATGGCGATCAGCTGTCCGTCGGCGCATCTGAAGGCGTAGGACTGGGAGGTTCGAACGCGGCGCAGATGGTCGGAGGTCAGGTCCATTTGCGTGTGATAGGCGAAGCTGTCGGGCGCGAAAGCCATCACCGATGTCAGCATGTTGACGTCGACGCGCCGTGCTGTGCCTGTGCGTTCACGTTCGAGCAAGGCCGCTTGGATACCGTAGCAGGCATAGATACCAGTCAGATTGTCCGCCACAGTCGGGCCAGTGATCTGTGGTTTCGCCGGATCGAGAAACAGATACGCCATGCCGCCAAGTGACTGTGCGACCG
>CAZCVU010000469.1:0-2614 GCA_964501745.1 uncultured Flavobacteriales bacterium
TCGAGCAATACCTTCTGCTTGGGCTGAACGCAGGTCTCTTCCTGTTCTATCTGGTGGGCTACAACCTTCGCCATTCGCATGTCTGGCTCCCCTATCCGCGCGCGCTGAGCCATCTGTTGATCAGTCCGGCGCAACATCAAATCCATCACAGCAACGCGGTACAGCATTACGACAGAAACATGGGGTTCATCTTCGCGATTTGGGATTGGATGGCCGGCACGTTATACGTTCCGAACGGCAAGGAGGAACTAACATTCGGTCTCGCCGACGATGAACATCTGGAATACAGCGGTGTGATCCGTCTTTATTTCCTGCCATTCCAAAAGCTTGTGGCGCGCTACCGTCGCGTGCGGGATGTCGCGCCATGAAGCAGCTCGCGCTTGTATTGCTTCTTGCCTTCGGCGTCGCTGTGTTCGCGCTTGCTATTCCCATCCGCACAACCCTGCCCGACACGGTTCATCTTGAGGAACTCACCTGGGTCGAGGTTGACGAGGCAATTCGGCAAGGTATGCGCACCATCATCGTTCCGACCGGCGGCGTCGAGCAAAATGGCCCGCATATGGTGCTGGGCAAACACAACTATATCGTCCGCCATGCCGCAGAGCGGATCGCCCGCGACCTGGGAGATGCGCTCGTTGCGCCTGTCGTCACGTTTGTGCCGGAAGGCTCGGTCGATCCGCCGTCGGGTCACATGTACTTCGCGGGAACCATCAGTGTGCCCGACACTGTGTTCGCTAACATCCTCGAGTTCACCGCCCGCAGCTTGCGCGCGCACGGTTTCAAAACAATCTGCTTTCTCGGTGACAGTAACGGAAATCAGAAAATGCAGGAACAGGTGGCGATGCGGCTCAACACGGAATGGGAGGAAGATGGCGTTCGGGTGGTTCATCTGGGAGACTATTACGCGGCGAACGGACAAGTTGACTGGCTTCTGACCCAAGAGGAGACGCAGGCAAGTATCGGTAGCCACGCCGGAATTCGTGACACATCCGAGCTGCTGGCGGTCTTTCCTGCTGGTATTCGAAGGGACATGATTGCACCGCGCGGCGGTCACCTGCTGCGTCCAACGGGGGTTAACGGTGATCCCACGCGCGCCTCGGCGGAGCGTGGAGAGAAGCTGCTTGCGCTGAAGATCAAGGCGGCACTGCACCAGATTCGCGCAGAAACGAGCGGCAAATGATCGTCAGGCCCGGCTAAACGAGTCACGCGCCGACCCCGTACAAGACGCGGTACCTCACCTCCAATGCCGGGGGTCCGGGAGCGTGTCCAGCGCCACGAGCCTGAGTCGTCGCCCGTCTGAACTGCCGGAAGGTTGGAATAGGCAGAAGGTTTCGCTCGTCCTATTGGGCAGGAACATCCGAATGTCAGCCGTTGGGAGGTAGAAGGGAATGCCAACTAAGGACGCGAAGCGGATATCCGGCGCGGTAGGGATATCGCCTGCCGTCAGGCACGAAAACCATCGCTACCAAGCCGGCTCTGCCGTTGGCTGCCGCGTGTGAACGGCTGGATCTTCATTGTCGCGTTTGCATCTGTGCTGAGTCTTGCGCCGACAGGCGTCGACACTGTTTCCAATGCGCTTTCGCTAAAGGCGGCCCAGGGCAAGAGCGGGAAAAAGGGCAAAAGCGATCAAAACAACGGAAAGAGTGGTGGCGGCAAGAATGCTGGCGGAGGAAATGCCAAAGCTGGAATTAGCGGCAACAATGGCTCCAGCAATTCCGGAGACAGCGACGGTCAGGGCGACGCAGCGTCGGCGTTCGGCTTGCTCAACGCTGGCCACGCGTCGGCCAATGCGCGGCTGCACGCGGCGCCAAATTCGATCGTTGGTTTGATCGCAGCCTACGAAAAAGGACTTGGGCAAGGGGTGGCGTTGGAATCCGAAATCGCGACACTCACCCAAGAATTGGCGGATCTCGAGGTGTCGTTGGCGGACAAGGAAGCTCTCGCTGCCAACCTCGAAGCCGAGTCTGAAATTGCGCAGCAAGGTCTTGCAGACGCAGAGGCCGACCTTGCGACATTGACGGAAGATGCCGAAACCGCAGCTGCCTTGGCTGAGGCGAATCCGAACGATGCTACACTGGCCGAGGCCGCCGCGGACGCGCTAGCCGCTGTTGGCGCCCAGGTAGAAGTGGTGGACGGACTCAGCACAGATGCGGCAGAGGCTGAAACGCTGGCGGCAGATGCGCTTGCTGACTTCGAGGTCACTGCGGCACTCGTTGAAGACGGCGACACGCTTCTGGCGGAGACTACGAACACGCTTGTAACGGCGGAAGATGAACTCGCGGCATTGGATCCAGAAGCTTCCTTGATTGACGCGGCCAACAAGCCGGTAACAGATGAGGTGGTTGAGGCAGTTAACGCATTGCTCGAGATTGAAGATGTCACCGCGGAGGCGAATGCCGGCAACTAGAGGAGCGTGGCACGATTCGATGTGAGACGCGATTAGGCTGACGCCACGCCCTAGCTCGAACCGAAATTAAGAAAGTTGAAGGCAGATTCCGTTCCCCACAGTGGGACTGAGTGCTAGGCTGTCAGCTGCCAGATCATTGCCCCACAGCGAGACCAGCAGCTGATGAAGACCTATCACGGTCGGCGCGGTGCAAACGGATGTACGGTT
>CAZCVU010000470.1:0-2581 GCA_964501745.1 uncultured Flavobacteriales bacterium
GTGTTTGTCGTCGCGGCCACGAACAAGGCTGAAGCGCACGGATACAACATTGACGAGTTCACCGACGCGCTTCAACCTCCCGATAGCGTCGATGCCGACTTCGTTGCTATTCACGAGGCCAATGACTCCGTTTGGCGGGACGGTCCCTACTACTGTCCAGGAGTGGCGGTCGTTGGCACAATTCGGCCGCGTTACTAGGGCGGTACGTTCGTGGCGCCTATCCCTTCTGTCGCAACGAATTGATCCAGCACTGGTAGCGGTAGCCCAAAGGTCAAAAAGGATTCCGATATTCCTCTGTCGGTATCCCGCAAGAGGGGCCGTGACGTGAAGATTCCAGGGATACGGCTACTGAAGGAAAACGAGCGCGCCGCGGTATTCCGTTGGGGGAGATTCCACGGGGTGCTTGGTCCAGGGTGGCTTTTCTACGTGCCTCTTGGACACGCGGTCGCGATCGTAGACCTTCACAAGGCTATCCCAGAGTTGAAGTCCGCATCAGTCGATGAGGATGAAATCAAGCGGATAGTAGAGTTCTTGGTATTGGTGTATCCGGCCTGGTACGGGATGTCGGAGTTCCCTCCGTCAAATCTAGCGCTGCGAAACGTCCTGGAAGACATGAGGCTATCGAAGGAAGACCGGGAGGATGGATAGTTTCGCGATGGGACTGTGATGGGCCGGGAGGCTAACTGGCAAGTGTACTGTTAGCCGCGATTGAACTCGTAGTAGACTCGCCTTTCCATCTCGACAGCCAACTGAACGGTGCCCTCACCTCGACATCCACGATGCGCTTGTCGCCGACCACGAACTTCACGAAGACCGCCTCAAGTATCCCGCGCCGCCCATCCTCGTCAGCTTGAGCCCACAGCGCCGGCAGCTGATTCGCCACGCCCAAAGCCTCGTCTAGGTCTTCCTCGCCCCTCGTGATCACCCCATTCACCTGATCGAGCCTTTTTGCGACCTTGGCCTGGTCCAACTCGAGCGCGGCCCGCTTCTCCTGAAACTCGTCCTTGGTGATCTCCCCGTCCAACCTGACGTCCAGCAGGGCCTCAGACCTCACCTTCATCTGCTGCAGCCGGGTGCGTAGGATGAGAGCCTCGGCCTCGAGGGCGTGATGGTCCTTCTGAAGGAGGCCGCGCACCTCGTCCCTGATGGTTTCAAGGTCTTCGTCTCTGACCCACAGCGCCGGTAGGATGTCGTTCTCGATTTCGGCGATGACGGCGTCAAGCCGCGGGCCCATCTGACCACAGCCGTCGTACCGCGGGTTCGCACTCGACATACAGCGCAAGTAGGCATTGCGCCCACCGTTATGGAACTCGGCCGTCATGGCGAGACTGCAAATACACCTAACTAGGCCTCTAAGTAGGTGCTTGTGCCTCTGCGTCCTATATGGGGCTTTGCCGCGGACCGTGATCTCGAGCTGCACCCGCTGCCAGAGGTCGTCATCGACCAGCGCCTCGTGTACCCCGGGCGCCTCGACGTCAAACGTCGGGCTCACGACCCAGCCCTTATAGAAGGGGTTCTTCAGCATAGTGAGCATCCTCTCGCTCGTGAACAGCCCGCCCCTCCTATTCTTCAGCCCCATCTCTTCGGCGAGCTCGCAGAGCTCTGGCATCGAATAGCGACCGGTAGCGGCCTCTTCAAACAGGCGAATGACCAGAGGCGCGGTGTCGGGGTCGGGCTCAACCCATGAGGTACCCCTACGGCCGTTCACGGCGTCGTTTTTGTTCACGAAGCCCAGCGGTGCGACCCATGGCCAACCACCTTCTAGCACCTTCTGTCGCATGGCGGCCTTCACGAACTCGCTCCGCTGTAAGTTCTCAAATTCGGCGAACGTTTGTACTATTCGTTTACTCAGCCACCCAGCGGATGTCGTTGTGTCAACCACCTCAGTGGCAGATACGAGATCGATACCTTTCTTGCTAAGCTCCCTTTCATACCAGACGCTGTCGATGTCGTTCCGCGCGAATCGGGAGTACTTGTAAACAACGACCACATCAAAAAGCTTCGACCGGGCATCGGTTACAAGCTGCTGGAAGCTCTCGCGGCGGTCATTCTTGCCGCTGGCGACATCAGTGTATTCTTCGACCACCGACCACCCTTGTTGCGTCGCGTAAGTACGGCAGGTGTCGAGCTGGAACGGGATGGAGAGGTCCCTTTGGCCCTGCTCGGTGGTGGAGACTCGACAGTATATTGCGGCTCTGGCGCCCATCGATCACCGTTGAGAATTCTTTGGTCGGTCGCTCATCGTAGAGCGTGTATCCGGCTGCGCTGACCCCGGGGAAGGTCCCGTATTGGGCCCATGATGCCCATTCAGGCCGCGCGCGATACGAAGGAGCCGTACCACGGTCTGGGCCGCGTCCTGGAACTCGCCAGGTGCGATCTCGGCCTCGTCGTTGTTCATATCGTTGTCTACCCGGCCAGCTTTGGGTCGTCCCTTCCTACCTGCCTGTGACACTTGTCGCTAATGTGCTGCGTATCGTTGGGGCCATCCGATGCCTTGTCGGAGAGCATCCTTGGAGCTCGGGCGGGCTACTGGTGTCAGCCTTTGTGGGCAAGGGCTACAGTGACAGGCGAATGGCTGCAA
>CAZCVU010000471.1:0-2580 GCA_964501745.1 uncultured Flavobacteriales bacterium
CATCATCGAAAAGGTCAGGCGAGGGAACCAAATGTTAGAGTCGATCCACTAGTGTAGTTCCGGGGTGCCTTTATGTCTGCTGGCAAGCTATCTGTGGCATGCATGATTGTCAGGAGTGAGGCACGTGGTAACTCGGCGCGAGATGGCTCTCTCACTTGCCTTTCTGCCGCTTCTGAAGCCGGGCGTGGCAATGGCGGAGGCACTACAGAAATTCTACCTGCCGCCGGAAAGGCGACCGCATCAGCAGCAGCAACGCGCCGACCCATACGCGAGATTCCGAGAATATATACAACCGCTTTCCCGAAAAAAGAAACAAGAGCTACTCAAACGTTATGAATTGAGTTTTGAAGATGCAAGAAATAAAAATGATGAAAAAAGAAGAATTTATTATTCGAATCTGATTGCAATTATTAACCGTAGTCTTTGGAAGTGAAGAATATGTCTGCATCCATCAGTGTGGTGCGAGGCCTGATACTTCTGTTCGTCGTGTCGATGATGTGTTCGAATGCGACATACGCGTGGGCTCAAGCTCCGGGATCCGATCTCGCCGAACCCTTCAAGTTCGAGAATCTATCGCCGACGGAGCAGAGGGCGGCAACCGAGCCCGGCGCGGGCGGTACGATCGACGATGCCGGTCCGGCAGCAGGGGATGCGGGCTACTCGAACGCTCAATTCCTCCGCGACCAACTGCTGCTACAAGCCGGTGTCGTCATCCTGATCTGCGTCGTCACCATGATGGCGATGGGAATGCTGCTCTTCTACCTGTTCAAGGTGAACGCGACAGCGGGGCAGATGGTCAACGGCGCCGGCCTGACGCTGATCATCTTCGGAACCGTCTTTCTCGCCTACACCGTCAACGACAAAGACCAGCTCATCGCCTCGGTCGGCATCATGGGCGCTATCGCTGGATATCTCTTCGGCACCGCGTCCGCACGCGGCGGTGCGTCACCACGAGGTACTGACCGATCCTCCTAGCCCGCGGCCACACGCGAGGCCCATTTTCCAGTACATTTCGGCACAGGCCGGGGCCGGGCTTCGACGACGGGTCAGCTACCGCCACGCGGCTGTTTTCGACCGACGATGAATTCGTAGCCGTAGCAGTCGGGAAAGCGGCGCCGGACGTCGATCTCGCGTCTGGTGCTCTCGATGATGGCGAGCGCTGCGTCGTCGCCGGCGTATCTCTCGGCGAGATTCGGAAGCTTGGCTTCGAGCGGCAGGTAGTAGTGCGTCCACCAGGCGGAGTCGGGCAGGGTGAAATGTCCCGCGACCTCGTAGCCCGAGCTCCGGACGGTCGCCAAGGCGGTATCGACATCGGTCATGGCCGGGTACTCCTCGGCGAAGAACGCGGCCACTTCGGCCGGCGGGTCGGCCTGAAGCCAGACCAGTTCGCTGACGGCGATGTAGCCGCCGGGCCGGATGAGCCCATGCCAGGCGGTGAGCGCGCGATCGAAGCCCATGACGTAGGCAGCACCCTCGGACCAGACGAGGTCGAAGCTCGCTGGCGGGAAGGGCAGCGCGTTCATGTCGCCGGCAAGGATCTCGATCCGTTCGGCGAGGCCCGCGGCTTTGGCGCGCGGCTTCAGCTCGGCCAAGTATTCCGGATGGATGTCCACAGCCGTTATCTGGCCATCGAGGCACTTCGCCAAGGCCACGGTCTGCATGCCCGGGCCGCAGCCGATATCCAAGACCGCCGGGCGCGGCGGCAAATCGCGGCAGAAGGATAGCGCTTTCAACGTGCATTCCTCGGCGCCCGGCCCTTGCCGGGGCAAGCCGCGCTGCACGTCCAGGAATATCTCGAAGAGGCGTGGATCCTCGGCCATTCGAGTCGCTCCCAACCGCCACTCTCGACGGCGCCGTCGTGGCCCCGGCCTTAGTCCCCGTCGTCCATGGTGTAGCGGAAGTCGCAATGAGGCGCACCCTGCATCACGGTCTGGGTGCGCTCCATCTTGATCTTCGGGTTGTAGCCGGTGCAGAAGGCGCCGTCGCGGCCACAGGAGAGCAGATCGCCGATCTCGGCGACGCCCATCTCCCGATACATCTCGGCGTAGGCGCAGCGGGTGATGTTGAAGTCGAAGCGCTGCCGGGTGCTCTCCAGGACGTCGATCTCGAGGGCGTCGTTCAACTGCCACTGCGGCAGCAGGCGGGCGAAGCCTTCGAGGTCGTTGCCGCCGTCGGGCTCGCGTTTTGCATAGCCCTGGCCGTGCTCGATCGCGTTCTTCTCGATTGCCTGGCCCAGGATCTCGCGCGCCTTCTCGCGGCCGAGCGCGGCGACCATCTCGTCGTAGATCGGCTTGATGACATTAGCCTCGATGCGGCGCAGTGTGATGATCGGCAAGTCGTTCATGGCAGGCGTCTCCTTTGGCGTTGCGACCTGTCGAAAACCTACGCCGCCGCGCTCCCTTCGCCAAGCCGGCCGGTTGACCGCACGGGATTCCGTGCAATGCTTGTCGTCTGAGACGTGAAGCGGAGGACGACGATGCAGAGGGTCTTGATCACGGGTGCGGCGGGCGATATCGGGGGCCGACTGCGCCAGACGCTGAAGGGCGTCTACCCGACGCTCCGGCTCTCCGACGTGGCACC
>CAZCVU010000472.1:0-2554 GCA_964501745.1 uncultured Flavobacteriales bacterium
TGCGCGGGCTGTTCTCGAACCGAAACTACACGCTTTACACGTCGGCAAACGGCGTCTCCCTGGTCGGTCTTTGGATTCAGCGGTTGGCGGTCGGCTGGCTTACTTGGCAGCTCACAGGTTCAGCCTTTTGGTTGGGAGTGATCGCCTTCGCCGACCTATGCCCGACCATCGTTATAGGCCCTTTAGCCGGTGCGCTTGCGGACCGCCACGACCGCCTGCGCGTCGCCTGGGTAACACAGGTGCTGGCGTTCGCACAGGCCGCCGTACTTTGGCTCATGACGTCGAGCGGCGTCATCACGATATGGTGGCTGCTTCTGCTGACATTCCTGCTCGGCGTATTCCACGGTGCCGGTCAGCCGGCGCGTCTGGCGCTGGTCGCCAGTCTGGTGCGCCGCGAGGACCTGGGAACGGCAATCGCCTTCAACTCGGTGGTCTTCAATTCCGCCCGATTTGTCGGCCCAGCGGTCGCCGGCGTTGTCATCACGACGATGGGGATTGCGCCAGCTTTCCTGATCAACGCACTGAGCTTCGCGGGCTTCGTTGTCGTGCTGCTGCGCCTCAAGCTGCCGAGCACAACTCCGAATAAACACTCCAGTCGCAGTTTGTTTGGCGATGTTGCGGAGGGTTTCAAATACGGCCTTGGTCACCCAGCGATCGGACCCCTCTTGCTGATGATGTTGGGGGCCTCGGTGCTGGCCGCGCCCGTCGCCGAATTGCTGCCGGGATTCGCCGACGAGATTTTTCAGCGTGGCGCTGGCGGGCTTGCCTGGCTGACCTCGGCAACCGGCATTGGTGCGGTTATTAGCGGTCTCTGGTTGACCCAGCGTCGAAGTGTCGTCGGCCTGACGACGATTGCCATTGCCAGCTTGTTGGTGCTCGGCACTTCCGTTCTGGTGTTTGCCTCGACCTCCAACTTCTGGGTTGCGGTGCTGGCGATGACGGTTATGGGGTTCGGTCGGCTGCTCAGTGGCGTCGGTGTCCAGACTCTCATTCAGACCGCTGTCGCCGAGCAGATGCGGGCCCGTGTGATGTCGCTCTACGGTCTTCTGTTCCGCAGCGGGCCTGCAATTGGCGCCCTTGCGATGGGTTGGTTGTCGGGAATCTTTGGCCTGCGTTGGCCGGTAATTGCGGGGGCGGCGCTGTGTATTGTCGTTTGGCTGCTGATGCAACGCGCCCGGCCGGCAATGACGCGGATCCTGGAGACGCCGGGGGATCATGCCGCTGGCGAATAACGCGAGGCAAGGTCCGGCGCCAGGTCGCTGCAACAAACGCGTCCGTCCTCGACCATCGCGATCAGGTGGGCCAGCACCGAATGGGCGGCTGCTCCATGCAGGCGCGGATCATGATCGGCATAAATGATCTGCACGATCTCGCCAATGGTGTCGCATTCGCCACCAAGACATCGCAGGATCTGAGCCGTGCGCTCGGCTCGATGGTCGAGAAATGACAGCACGAGGGGCTTGGGATCGCTAATGGCCGGTCCGTGCGTCGGCCGGAACAGCCGGTCCTCGCGCGCCAGCAACTTGTGCAGCGAAGCCTGATAGTCGGCCATGCGCCCATCGGGCGGGGCGATCACCGAGGTCGACCAGCCCATGACGTGATCACCGGAAAACAGGGTCGTCTCCTCGCTAAGGGCGAAGCAAAGATGGTTGGAGGTGTGACCGGGTGTGTGGACCGCCTCAAGCGTCCAGGTGGGTCCGCTGATGGTGTCGCCGTCATGCATCATCTGATCGGGCTGAAAGTCGAAATCGGCACCCTCCTCGACGGCGGGCGCCGGTCGCTCGCCGCCATGTGCTGCGAAGGCGAGTGTCGCCGCACCGGTCACTCGTTTTATCGCTGCGGCGGCCGGAGAATGGTCACGGTGAGTGTGGGTTATCAGGATATGGCTGACTGTTTCGCCCCGTATGGCCTGCAGCAGGGCGTCGATATGCGCGTCGTCGGCCGGCCCCGGATCGACGATTGCGACCTGTTCGCGGCCGATCACGTAGGTGCCGGTTCCGTGAAAGGTAAACGGTCCCGGGTTGCGGGCGATAATGCGGCGGACCAGCGGGCTTAATTCGGTGACCGCGCCGTATTCGAACTCCATGTCGCGTACGAAGGGTATGGGCATCAATAGTCTCGTCAGCCGAACTCGGCGCGCCTCTGAGCCTGCCCAGCGATCCTGTTTGTGGTCAAGTGAATCCGGGCGTTGATCTTGCGCCGATTGTTCTAGTGCACGTGAGCGGATAAAAGATCACTACCTCGTGCCGGCAAGGAGCCTCGCAATGTTTACCACACGCCCGGAAATCTTAGGCACTTTCGGTGTCGTCGCCTCGACGCACTGGCTTGCCTCGGCGGCTGCAATGGGCGTTTTGGAACGCGGCGGCAATGCCTTTGATGCGGCTGTCGCGGCCGGCATGGTGCTGCAGGTCTGCGAGCCGCATCTGTGCGGTCCCGGCGGCGATTTGCCAATTATCTACCATAACGCTGGCATCGAGGAGACCAAGGTAATCTGTGGTCAAGGGGTTGCCCCCGCCGCCGCAACGATCCGCCACTATCGAGATTTGGGCATCGA